>JBGVDU010000258.1:0-1233 GCA_045119555.1 Acutalibacteraceae bacterium
AGAAAATTACTGACCTCAATGATATTTTAGGCAGTCACGAAAGAAAGCTTACCATTATCAAAGAGGAAGTTACTGAAATCAGAAATAAATACAGCGACCAAAGAAGAACGGAAATCTGCACAGTCAGCGGTGAGGTTGATATCGAGGACCTTATTCCTCGTGAGGAATGTGTTCTTACTCTCACAAACTTTGGTTACATCAAACGTCTTACAGCAGATACATATAAGCTTCAAAAGCGTGGCGGTAAGGGCGTAACGGGTGTAGGCAAAAGAGAAGAGGATTTTGCAACCGATATGTTCATCATCAACAGCCACGACTATGTATTGTTCTTTACTAATCTTGGTAAGGTTTATCGACTTAAATGCTACGAAATTCCCGAGGGCAGCAGAACGTCTAAGGGTATGAATATAGCAAATCTTTTGCCGCTTGCCGCAGATGAGCATATAAGCTCAATGATCAGAGTGCCTAAGTTTGAAGAGGACAAGTATCTTGTTATGGTTACTAAGCAGGGTATAATCAAGAGAATTGAACTCAACGCTTACAACACCACCCGTAAGGGCGGACTTATCGCACTTGAGCTTAACGAGGGCGATGAGCTTTCGTGGGTAAGACTTACAGACGGCAGTAAGGAAATGCTTGTTGCAACAAAGCTTGGTAAGGCAATCCGCTTTAAAGAAACAGATGTTCGTACAATGGGCAGACTTGCAAGAGGTGTGCGTGCGATTAAGCTCGCAGACGGCGATAGCGTTGTAGGTATGTCTACACTTCGTGAGGGCGGATTTGTTCTCACCGTTTCCGAAACAGGCTACGGCAGACTGAGCGAAATTGACGATTACCGCCTGCAATCAAGAGGTGGCTCGGGAATTATCAACTACCACGTTGAGAAGTACGGAAATGTTGCGGCTATCAAGGTTGTTGACTTTGATGACGACGTTATTCTCATTGCCGATAACGGTACAATTATCAGAATCAGTGCAAGCACTGTGAGAATTTGTGCAAGACCGAGCAAGGGCGTTACTGTAATGAAGGTTTCCGACGGCTCAAAGGTTGTAGCTTTCGCAAGAGCACCGCATGTTGATGTTGATGAGAACAGCGAGAAGAGCGAGAACAACGAGAACAGCGAGGAAGCAGATGAGATTTCCACATCAAATGAAGAAAATGTTGAAAACTCAGCCGAATTCCCCGAAGAAAACAGCGAAGAATAATTTAATATTCTAAAATCAAATAACAGCG
>JBGVDU010000259.1:0-2734 GCA_045119555.1 Acutalibacteraceae bacterium
AAATAACCATTATGCTGAGCAAGATAGCACACATCACCGATATCACAGCGGCAAGCGAATTCAAAAGACTGCACGTTTTTTTAATCTCGAACACCTCACACACAGCCGTGCTGATTGCAAGAACAAGCTGCCATATCAGGCACCTTGAAACAGCCGGAAGAAATATGGAAAAAACAGTTATCACAGCAACAACTCCGATACCCGACTTTAGCAAAGCCACACAGCTGATAACCGTTTGATAAGCGTCGCTTAACGCACCTCCTACAAGCGGAACAAAATTATTTATTGCAAACTTTGCAACCTTATTTGAAATGTTATCCTCAGCTACACTCACGATTGATTTCATCGTTAAAAATGCCGCAAATATCGACATACAAAAGCACAGCGTCCACTTGACTGTTTTTCTGAAAAGATTAATAAAACCGTTCAGCGTTACCTTGTCCGAAACGGAAGAAACTATCGACAGCGATATTACGCACTTCAAAAGCGGCAAAATTATTTTTGAAGCTATTTGCAAAACAGCATTGCTTATGTAAACCATTACAGCATAAAAAGAGCCGCCGCTCACTGCTTGTCCCGATGTTATAATCAGCACCGAAATCACGGGAACATACAGAAGCATAAAGTTGCTTGAATTTGTGATTGTTTGAGCGAGTGTGTCCGTTAAATCAAGCATTGACGGCGAAATAACGGCGACTGTGCAAAGCGTTGAAACAACAGAAAGTGTGCTGTCAAGAGATGAGCTGAGCGTCGAGGTTTTCATCGTGTCAAACATTGCGGTTATAAGAATAATTCCGAGCACGCACGTTAATACTCTAATCGGCTCGTAAATATTATTTTTAATAACAGAGCCTATTCCCTGTGCGAGGCTCTGAAATGTTAAATCGTCCGTTGCTCCGGGCGTAAAATCATTTATACTAAGCTCATTTAAAAACTCCCTCGATTCCTCCGGTACGGCAAATATAAGCTTGTCCGCTCCCGAGGCCTCGTAAAGCTGTTCTATTGATTCTTCCAAGGCTGAATCCGTATCATCAAAAGCATATACGGGAAATGAAAACATGATTGATAATGTAAATATCGCAAGGCTTACCGTTATTGTTTTTATAAATACTTTCTTTTTCACTTCATCACATCCATGCAATTTGATTAAACCAAATTTAAGCGTTAATAAAATATATTCATCGGCTCAATAAAATATACCCCTCGGAAAATAAAATCCGAGGGGCAGCGGTCGTAAATTTACGGAATGCAATTTCAAAAAATCACAAAAAAATCGGTTGTATCTGCTTATGTTCAAGTGCCGACTCAACAGAGCTCGGAATCAGAGAAAAATCAGCTACGAGCGAGGTCGGCTTATGCTCGTAATCGTCCTGCTTCAGCGGAACGAAATATATATTTTTTCTGTTGAGCATATAGCCTATATTTTTTGCCGTAGCACCGAGTGCATCGTTTGTGGCAAGCGTAATCAAAATCGGACGCAGTATGCGAAGATGTGATTTTGCCGCCATTGTAACGGCTGTGTCGGTAATTCCGTTTGTCAGCTTAGCAAGAGTATTGCCCGTGCACGGAGATATCAAAATTAAATCGCACATTTTTTTCGGGCCTATCGGTTCGGCTTCCTTGATTGTATGAATAACGCTTTTGCCCGTGATATTCTCAATTTCACCGACTATATCCTTACTGTTGCCGAAGCGTGTGTCCGTACTGTAAGCATTCTCAGACATTATCGGCAGAATATCATAACCTTGCTTAACAAGAATTTTCAGCTGTTCTATTGATTTATCAAACGTGCAGTAAGATCCACACATTGCAAAGCCGATTGTCGCCTGTTTCACAGTGGTTGGTCCTTCATCATATTGTAAATAGTATTTTTAATTATTTCGCCTGCCGTAACAGGTGCAACTTTTCCGGGGAGTGACAATGCGTGAATTGCGTTAATGCCGAGCTTTTCCGCCGCTTTAAAATCAACTCCGCCGGGAGCGGAGGCTAAATCAATAACCAATCCGTTTTTAGCCGTTCTTTCAAGAGTATCCTCGTCAAAAATCAGCGACGGAATTGTGTTGAAGATTATATCGTATCTTCCGCTGTGTGCAATATCCTCCGTATTAATCGGATTATGTCCGTTAAGGCGAATCCATGTTAAATCATTAAGCTTCCTTGCACTCACCGTTACATTTGCACCGAGTGCCGCCAAAAGTCTTGACAAAATCTTGCCTATTCTGCCGTAGCCCGTAACCAAGCAATTACTTGCGTTGATTGTTTTTTGATAATTCCTCATTGCAATTTCAATCGCACCCTCGGCAGTCGGCACTGCGTTTAAAACGGCAAGCTCCTCTCTGTCGAGATAATCCATAAGAATCGCATCGGAATAGTCAGCGGTGGATTTCAAAAGTCTGCTGTTTGTGCAGAATATCGGTTTATTTTTTATCAAATCGCAAAGCTTTTCATCAAGCGGAACTTTAACATCGCTAAGCGGCATGAAAAGGCTTTTGCCGTCCTTTGAAAGTGGCATGGGAAGAACTACGCAGTCACTCTTTGTCACTGCCTGCTCCAGGCTGCTGTAATCCTCCTCCGCCATGCCGCATTTATCCATACCGTAAAATATCACATTATAACCGTCCCTTATCATAGATAACCCCATGTAAACCTGTCTTTTATCACCACCGATGACGCAAATTGTATTTATGTCAAACACATTGTTACCCCCGAAAATTAAATTATTAATATAGTCGTT
>JBGVDU010000260.1:0-2350 GCA_045119555.1 Acutalibacteraceae bacterium
CCGGTGATATATTCATCTGTTTCTTCAACATAGCTTGCCGCCTTTCTTCTGAAATTTGCAGGTAACAGAGATACGTTAAGTATTGTTTCCTGAACACACTGCAATTCGGTTAAAGTAAATTTTTCGGGTAAGAAATCAAAGGCTATTTCGAAATCACCTATATATTTTCTTAATGCTGTCAATGCCGTTGCAATGATTGATGAGTGATCAAAAGCAATATTTCCGCTATCCGCTATTTTGTATTTTACCATTCCAAATTTATTTGTGTCCTCATATAATCTTGCAGTGAGAGTTAAGTTTTCGGCAGAAAGTTTTAGTATATACTCCCCATTACTTATTTTATCAAATACTACATCAAACCATTTTGCCTCAGCAGCATCATAACCACCTTTTGTGTTTTCAACACCGTTTGTTATAACAGAAACAAATGCGTTTGAAATAACTCTTCCTCTCGGATCTCTTTCTAAATCACTGAAAACTCCAATAGGCATAATCGAAGTTGGAGCAATACCTGTTTCTTCAACAGTTTCCCTAAACGCACACTCTTCTATCGTTTCATTTTCCTTCAAGAAACCTCCTGGTAAAGCCCAGCAATTCTTAAAGGGATATTCTCCACGCCTTATAAGGAGCAAAGAAAGCTTTGTCTTGCTGTCACGTCTGTAATTTTCTTCCTCTTCATTTCTGATTGTGAAAGCCGCTATATCCGTTGCAACAGACGGCCTTTTATAATCATTGATATTGTACTGCTCAAGGAACTCTATTTCTTCTTGTTTGTTTAATGAATCAAACTTTGTATTACACATAATAAATTTCACTCTCGTTCTGTTATTATCTTTATGTTATTAACAATTATATAATAACACATTTCTATGATTTGTCAAGATGATTTATATATTTTTTCAAAAAAATAAGCGGATACTTCTTTGTAACCGCTTTTGTGAATTAATATATCTTTTTAGTGAAAGGAATCCATACTTCATACTGTGCATTTTGTGGGTTGGGATTTAAATAATTGGGAGCATGTCATATTCATAAACCCGAAGT
Source organism: Acutalibacteraceae bacterium (assembly GCA_045119555.1). Lineage (GTDB taxonomy): Bacteria > Bacillota > Clostridia > Oscillospirales > Acutalibacteraceae > RUG592. The sequence continues at coordinate 1,045 of JBGVDU010000260.1, forward strand.
AGGAAGCTACTTTGTTTTACTGCACAAAAAGGAAAGGAATGCTACAAACATACACCGATTCAACAATTAAGCCAAATCGGTGTTATATGATAAAATAATTTATTTTATATCAAGAACAATCTTGCCGTCTTTTTCCGTAAGATTGATTTCAGAAAAAGAGCCTTCACCGCGAATAACTATTTCGTTTGTGATTGAATCCTCAACCTCTTTACGAATAAAGCTTCGCAAATCACGAGCACCGCTCTTTCCGCCGAGTGAATGACTTGCGATATAAGCAACCGCCTTATCATCATAATTGAATTTAATACCCTTTTCTTCCAAAGAAACAACATATTCATTAAGCAACAGCTTGGTAATATCCTTGAAATTATTTTCATTCAGAGTATTAAAGCTGATAATTTCATCAACTCTTGCAAGAAATTCGGGTCGTAAGAACTCCGATAAAGCTTTCATAGCCTTTTCACGGCTCATTTCATTCTCGCTTTTATTAAAGCCGAGAATTCCCTCACGGCTGTCACTGCCTGCATTACTTGTCATAATAATTACAGTATTCTCAAAGTTTACAACTCGTCCGTGAGCGTCTGTCAAGCGGCCTTCATCAAGTATTTGCAGAAGAATATTGAGTACATCAGGATGAGCTTTTTCGATTTCATCAAACAAAAGAACAGAATACGGACGGCGACGAACTTTTTCTGTTACCTGCCCTGCCTCATCATATCCGACATATCCCGGAGGTGAACCGATAATCTTTGAAACGGAATGCTTTTCCATAAATTCGGACATATCCAAACGGATAAGCGTTTCGGGGGAATCAAACAATTCAACCGACAGAACCTTTACAAGCTCGGTCTTTCCGACACCTGTCGGGCCTACAAAGATGAAGGATGCGGGATGTCTTCTTGGACTTATCTGTACACGGCTTCTTTTGATTGCCGCAGCTAAAGCATTAACAGCCTCATCTTGACCGATAATCTTTGCTTTCAGCTTCTCATCAAGATCTGCTAACTTTCTCAACTCATTTTCTTGCACCTTTGATGCAGGAATGCCTGTCCAAAGCTCAATAACATGAGCAAGATCTTCCGCAGTAACAGTAGAGTACAAATCATCCTCATTATACTCGGAAATTTTCTTGTCAAGTCTTGCAAGCTCAGTTCTTACCAAAGAAAGCTTGGCATAGTCAATGTCATTAGAAGAAGTTAGCTCCTGTTCCTTATCTTTAAGTTCATCTCTCTTGGAAACAAGACTGTCGTATTCATCAGCCATTTTATTTCTCAATGACGCACTTACACAAGCTTCATCCAGCAAA
>JBGVDU010000261.1:0-2400 GCA_045119555.1 Acutalibacteraceae bacterium
AAAACGGCAACTATATGCCGAGTGTTGATATGCTCAAATTGCTTAGTGAGGAGTTTGGTGTAACAATAAATGAAATTATCAACGGTGAACGCATTGCAAAGGAAAATTATAAGGAAGTCACTGATGAAAATTTAATTGAAGTATTAAAGCACTGCTCTTTTACTCAAAAGGAGAAAATGTCTTATTGGAAAAAGCGTTGGATTAAAAATCATTTAGCAAGCCTGATTTTCTTCATTATACTTTATATTTCGCTCTTGACTTATGGGATAATTAAAGGTAATATTTATGTGATATCCGTGGCGGCGGTATGCGGATTTGTTATTCATACCGTAAGATATAATCGAATGATGGCGTATATTGAGAAAAATGCGTTTTGATTTTCAATAAATAATGCAACTAAAATCAAGAAATTTAATTTGTTGCATTGTATAATTATAGTGTAGAGGAGTGTGCGAGGTGTCTGTAAATACTGTTGAGAAAATGATAAATTGGGTTGAGGATAACCTCAGCAACAATCCCACGCTTGAAAAAATGGCTGAATATGTCGGTTACTCGGAATATTATTGTTCGTCTAAGTTCCATGAATTCACGGGTGTAACATTCAAAGAGTATGTTCTGAAAAGAAAGCTGGCGATGGCGGCGAGTACACTGCTTGAAACAAACGATAAAATATTGGATATTGCATTACGCTATGGCTTTTCATCGCATGAGGCGTTTTCTCGTTCCTTTTCAAAAGAATACGGCTGTTCTCCGAAAAATTTCAGAATATCCAAGCCGAATATTAATATATATGAGCGATGTTGTCTAAAAGCTGATATACAGATTTAGCTTTTATCGGCAGAAAGCAGATGTATCGGAAAGAGCCGTATTTGTTTTAGGTGTGTTGCCGATAGCGGTTTGTTGATAAAAAGGTATAATATAATTGAGGTGTAATACATGCAGAAATTGAGCAGAAACGATCCCTGTTGGTGCGGAAGCGGTAAGAAATATAAAAAGTGCCATAGTGATTTTGATGATATTATAAGAGAGCATGAGTTAAAAGGGGAGATTGTTCCCGATAGGAAAATTATTAAGAATAAAGAGCAAATCGAGGGGATTAAGGAAAGCGGCAAAATCAATACTGCCGTTCTTGATTTTGTGGAAAAAAACATTAAAGAGGGCATAACTACCGAGGATATTGACAGGTGGGTTTATGAGGAAACAACAAGGCGAAACGCAATTCCCGCACCGCTTAATTACGAGGGGTTCCCGAAGAGCGTTTGCACGTCGGTTAATAATCAGGTTTGCCATGCAATTCCGTCTAAGGATGTTATTCTTAAAGACGGTGATATTATAAATGTGGATATTTCTACAATTTACAATGGCTATTTTTCCGATGCCTCAAGAATGTTTTGCATAGGAAATGTGTCAGCTGAAAATAAGAAGCTTGTAGATGTTACAAAGGAAGCGGTGTACCGTGGCTTGGAACAGGTTAAGCCTTGGGGGCACCTCGGAGATATCGGTCAAGTGATAAATGATTTAGCGAGGGCTAACGGTTACAGAGTGGTAAGAGAAATCGGCGGTCACGGAATCGGTCTGGAGTTCCACGAGGACCCATGGGTCAGCTATGTTACTAAAAAGGGAACGGATATGCTCCTTGTACCGGGTATGGTATTTACTATTGAACCGATGATTAATATGGGCACACAGGAAATATTTGTAGATGAAGATGACGGCTGGACAGTCTATACTGCCGACAATAAGCCGTCAGCACAGTGGGAAATACAGGTGCTTGTTACCGAGGAAGGCTATGAGGTTATTTCTTATTGATAAATCTTGACATAATTTGTACAATTTGATAAAATTATATTAGACTGATGCAAGGCATCACGAAGGGGTACACCACCACGGGTGTAGCTTTTTCGTGATGCCCTTTTTGTCATTTTTACGGAAAGGATTGAAACAATGATAAAAATAAACGGAGTTTCAAAGGCTTTTACACAAGCCGTAAGCATTACAAAGCTGTTGGAATCGGAGGGATTTTCTCCCTTGGGTGTAGTTGTAGAGGTGAATGAGGTCATAATAAAAAGAAGTGATTATAACACGACAATGACAGCGGACGGCGATACGATTGAAATTTTGAAATTTGTCGGCGGCGGCTGAGCTTGAGAAAAAATTTGATTAAAAAGATAGGTTCGGAGGTTTATAAAATGGAAGATAAATTAATTATAGGCGGACATGAGTTTAATTCCAGATTTATTCTCGGTTCGGGTAAATATTCTGTTGATTTGATTAAGGCGGCAGTAGAAAATGCAGGAGCGGAAATTATTACACTCGCACTTCGCAGGGCAAATTCCGTAAGCGGAAATATTTTGGAGCATATTCCGCAGGGGGTTACTCTGTTGCCAAATACGTCGGGTG
>JBGVDU010000262.1:0-4687 GCA_045119555.1 Acutalibacteraceae bacterium
TTGCTGAAAATCTGTTCTCTATTTACTCTACTTCTGCCCCTCATGCCGGGGCGGGGCACCTACTTTTGCTGTTCGGCAAAAGTAGGCAAAAGCGAAGTCAGGGGAAATTGCCTGAAAACGGCAATTTCCCCCGACACCCCCGTTTCGTTACGGCGAACTTTTGTCTGTCTACTTTAGTCCTTTGCCGCTCGCTACATACTGTTCAATAATTAACGTGACACGTTAATTATTGAGCAATCCGCTTTGCGGCTTGCGATTATGCTTCGCATAATCTGTCTGCATTCTAATTTCTACGCACCTAACGGTGCTATAAAAAAGTGTCCTTTCAGTCCACTTTTTTAAAGAAATTAGAATCTGGGTGAAGCCCTTCGGGCTTCAAGTCGCTCGCTTTCATCTCGGCGTCCTTGCGACCGCCTTTGTTTTTTATTTTTGGCTTTTTTTTAAAATCCCCACACTTTATAGGGATTTAAACACATGAAAGTTTCTCAGTATTTGTGCACTTTTTTCGGTAGAGAACCAAAGAAAGAAATCCAAAAAACGAAAACCCCTTACCTTTCGGTAAGGGGCGAATTTATTGAAAGAAATAAATTACTCGTTGATAGCTGTAACAGCACCTGAACCTACTGTACGGCCGCCTTCACGGATAGCGAAACGGAGACCTACTTCGATAGCGATAGGTGTGATGAGCTCTACGTCCATCTCTACGTTATCGCCAGGCATGCACATCTCTGTGCCCTCTGGGAGGTTGATAACGCCTGTAACGTCTGTTGTTCTGAAGTAGAACTGAGGACGATAGTTGTTGAAGAACGGAGTATGACGACCACCCTCGTCCTTAGTCAATACATAAACCTGACCTCTGAACTTTGTGTGAGGGTTGATTGTACCCGGCTTAGCAAGTACCTGGCCACGCTCGATCTCAGATCTCTGAACACCACGGAGGAGAACACCGATGTTGTCGCCTGCCTCAGCATAGTCGAGGATCTTTCTGAACATCTCAATACCTGTAACAACAACTTTTCTTCTCTCGTCTGTAAGACCAACGATCTCAACTTCCTCAGAAGTCTTAAGCTGTCCACGCTCAACTCTACCGGTAGCAACTGTACCACGGCCTGTGATTGTGAATACGTCCTCAACAGGCATAAGGAAAGGAAGATCAGCCTTACGCTCAGGTGTAGGAATGTACTCGTCAACAGCAGCCATGAGCTCGTGGATGCAAGCATACTCAGGAGCATTAGGATCCTGTGAAGCAGAATCAAGAGCCAAGAAAGCAGAACCCTTGATGATTGGTGTATCATCGCCCGGGAACTCGTACTCATCAAGAAGCTCTCTGATTTCCATCTCTACGAGATCAAGAAGCTCAGGATCGTCAACTTGGTCAGTCTTGTTCATGAATACTACGATATAAGGTACACCTACCTGACGGGAAAGAAGGATGTGCTCTCTTGTCTGAGGCATCGGGCCATCAGCAGCAGAAACTACGAGGATAGCACCGTCCATCTGAGCAGCACCAGTGATCATGTTCTTTACATAGTCAGCATGGCCTGGGCAGTCAACGTGAGCATAGTGACGGTTGTCTGTCTCGTACTCAACGTGAGCTGTGTTGATTGTGATACCACGCTCTCTCTCCTCAGGAGCCTTATCAATGTTAGCGTAATCTACGAAGTCAGCAGAACCACCGAGGTTAAGAACCTTAGTGATAGCAGCTGTAAGAGTTGTCTTACCATGGTCAACGTGGCCGATTGTACCAATGTTAACGTGTGGCTTATTTCTTTCAAATTTTTCCTTTGCCATTGGAAAATCACTCCTTTTTAATAAGTTCAATTATATGATAACAATTTTTCAGAAAAATTGCAACACTTTATTGTAAAATTGTTGAAAATTTTACAAATAATTATTCAGCTTTTTTACGAGCTGTCATAATTGCTTCACCGATGTTCTTCGGAACCTCAGCATAGTTGTCAGGCTCCATTACATACTGACCACGGCCCTGTGTCTTGGAACGGAGGTCTGTTGCATAACCGAACATCTCGGAAAGCGGAACATTGGAAATGAGTCTGGACGTACCGTTCTCTGTTTCCATGCTTCTGATCATACCACGACGAGAGTTAAGGTCACCGATAACATCACCCATGTACTCCTCAGGTACGATTACAGTAACCTTCATGATTGGCTCCATGAGAACAGGCTGAGCCTTCTTCATAGCCTCTTTGAATGCCATAGAACCGGCAATCTTAAATGCCATTTCAGAGGAGTCAACTTCATGGTAAGAACCATCGTAAAGTGTTACCTTAACGTCAACTACGTTATAGTTAGCAAGTACACCATTGAGCATTGCACCCTGGATACCTGCGTCAACAGCAGGAATATATTCCTTCGGGATAGCACCGCCGACTACTGCGTTAACGAACTCATAGCCCTTGCCCGGATTAGGCTCAAGCTTAATCTTAACGTGACCGTACTGTCCCTTACCGCCCGACTGTCTTGCATACTTCTGATCAACATCAGCATTGCCTCTGATTGTTTCCTTATATGCAACCTGCGGCTTACCGATATTAGCCTCAACCTTAAACTCTCTGAGAAGTCTGTCTACAATGATTTCAAGGTGAAGCTCACCCATACCGGCGATAATTGTCTGGCCTGTTTCCTCGTCTGTATAAGCCTTAAAGGTTGGGTCTTCTTCAGCGAGCTTTGCAAGTGCAATACCCATCTTCTCCTGACCTGCCTTAGTCTTAGGCTCGATAGCAACACGGATAACCGGCTCCGGGAACTCCATGGACTCAAGAATTACAGGATTCTTTTCGTCGCAGAGTGTATCACCTGTTGTTGTGTTCTTAAGACCGATAGCGGCAGCGATATCACCTGCATAGCAAGTCTGGATATCCTTTCTGTCGTTAGCGTGCATCTGAACGATACGGCCGATACGCTCATTGTTGTCCTTTGTGGAGTTATATACTGTTGTACCTGCATCAATGCTACCGGAATATACTCTGAAGAAGCAGAGCTTACCAACGAACGGGTCAGTAGCAATCTTAAATGCGAGAGCGGAGAACGGCTCGGAATCGGAAGCATGTCTCTCTGTTTCTTCCTCTGTATCAGGGTTTACACCCTTGATAGCAGGGATGTCTGTCGGAGCAGGCATGTAGTCGATAATAGCGTCGAGCAACTTCTGAACACCCTTGTTACGGTAAGATGTACCGCAAGTAACAGGTACCATTGTGTTAGCGATAGTAGCCTCACGGATAACCTTCTTGATCTCGTCAATAGTGATTTCCTCACCACCGAAGTATTTCTCCATAAGCTCTTCGTCCTGCTCAGCTACTGCCTCGATGAGTTCATCGTGGTACTTCTGAGCAAGCTCTTGCATATCCTCAGGGATATCTTCCTTTCTCATGTCCTGACCGAGGTCATCATAATAAACCTCTGCCTTCATTTCGAGAAGGTCGATAATACCCTTAAATGTATCCTCTGAACCGATTGGAAGCTGAATCGGCACAGCATTACACTTCAAGCGATCCTTCATCATCTGAACAACTCTGTAAAAGTCTGCACCCATGATGTCCATCTTGTTAACGTACACCATACGCGGAACCTTATAGTTGTCAGCCTGACGCCATACAGTCTCGGACTGTGGCTCAACACCGCCCTTAGCACACATAACGGTTACGGAACCGTCAAGTACTCTAAGGGAACGCTCAACTTCTACTGTGAAGTCAACGTGACCCGGTGTGTCGATGATGTTAATACGATGGCTGTCATACTGTCCCTCGGAACCCTTCCAGAAACAAGTTGTAGCAGCAGAAGTAATTGTTATACCTCTCTCCTGCTCCTGAACCATCCAGTCCATTGTAGAAGCACCATCATGGGTCTCACCAATTTTATGGTTGATACCGGTATAAAACAGGATACGCTCTGTTGTCGTAGTTTTACCGGCATCAATGTGAGCCATGATACCGATATTACGAGTCTTTTCAAGTGAAACTTGTCTTGGCATAGTATCCTCCTATTATTATTACCATCTGTAATGTGCGAAAGCCTTGGTTCCTTCTGCCATCTTGTGTGTATCGTCACGCTTCTTAGCAGCGCCGCCTGCACCGTTAACAGCATCAAGAATTTCTCCTGCAAGTCTTTCCTTCATTGTTTTCTCAGAACGAAGTCTGGAATACTTGGAAATCCAACGAAGACCCAATGTCTGTCTTCTCTCAGGTCTTACCTCCATAGGTACCTGGTAAGTAGCACCACCTACACGGCGTGCCTTAACCTCGAGAACAGGCATTACGTTCTCCATAGCCTCTTCGAAAACCTCTAACGGCTCTCTACCTGTCTTCTCAGATACGATATCGAAAGCACCGTAAACGATTTTCTCGGCTACGCCCTTCTTTCCATCGTACATAATGTTGTTGATAAGGCGTGTTACCAATTTAGAATTGTAAATAGGATCCGCCAAAACATCTCTCTTAGCAATAGAACCTCTTCTTGGCATTTTACTTCCCTCCTTCATAAATTATAATGATATCATAGGTACTCGAAAGTGACAAACTCCCGTGACCAATACAGAGGCATATTTATATATAATAATGCTCTGCATTGAGCTACTAATCATCTTAAATAATTTTAAGAATTTGTCAGTCCTTTACTTACCTGCCTTTGGACGCTTAGCGCCGTACTTTGAACGAGCCTGCATACGTTT
>JBGVDU010000263.1:0-2659 GCA_045119555.1 Acutalibacteraceae bacterium
CCGCACGAAAGTGCGAAAATTCCTTTTGTGCCCCTCTCCGCTGAGTGGAGTATAAAGGAGTTTCGCACTCTGCGGAGTGCGACCAAAGACGCTGTCTTTGGAATCTGCAAGCCTTTAAAAAGGCTTGAGCGAAACTTAAATGGGTGATAACCGAAAGATAGAGTGTGGGCGGAGCTTTGATAATGAGTTAATTAAAAATAAGAGGTGATATGTGTGTTGAAAATTAAAAATCTTACCAAAAGATACGGTGACAAAATTGCAGTTGATAATCTCAGCCTTGAAATTAAAAGCGGCGAGATTTACGGCTTTATCGGCCACAACGGTGCGGGAAAAACCACAACAATAAAATCCTGCTGCGGTTTGCTCGAGTTTGACGAGGGAGAAATTTATGTCGACGGAATTTCTGTCAAAGAGAATCCACTTGAATGTAAAAGACGCTTGTCATATCTTCCCGATAACCCCGATTTGTACGATTTTATGTCGGGTATTAAATATCTGAACTTTGTAGCCGATATTTACGGTATGACAAAGGAGGATAGGGAAAGTAATATTAAAAAGCTTTCCGATATGTTCGGCATAACGTCCGATTTGGCACAGCCTATAAACAGCTATTCGCACGGCATGAAGCAAAAGCTTGCACTCATATCCGCCTTTATGCACAAACCGAAGCTAATCCTGCTTGACGAACCCTTTGTAGGACTTGACCCCGTGGCATCTCATCGCATGAAGGAGGAAATGCGTGCGGTGTGTAAGGAGGGTTCGGCAGTATTTTTCTCCACACACGTTTTGGAGGTTGCCGAAAAGCTTTGTGATAAAATAGCAATAATCCGTGACGGCAAGCTTGTTATCAGCGGTTCAACCGCAGAGGTTAGGGGAGCCGCATCGCTTGAGGATGTTTTCTTGAAATTGGAGGATAACAATGGATAGAACGGTATTTGAACTTGTCAAGGTTAAAGTCCACGGTGAACTCACGGCAATGCTTTCTTTTATGCGTGGAAGAAACTCCACAGGTAAGGATAAAGGTTTTACGGTGGGTACGGCGATTATTGTTGCGATAATTATTATTGCATTTGTTTTTATGATGATGTTCGCTTTTGGCTTGGCGGTTGTTATGGGACTTCAAATGAGGTTAAAGGGCTGTATGTGGCTTTATTTTCCGCTGGGGTTTGTGTCATCACTGATTTTTGCATTGGTAGGAAGTATATTTGCGGCTCAGTCGTATTTGTTCGATTCAAAGGATAACGAGCTTCTTCTCAGTATGCCGATAAAGCCGTCGGCGGTGCTTCTCAGCAGAATGCTGTCGTTGTTTCTGCTGAATTGTATTTACAGTTGTCTTATATATATTCCCGTAGGGATAGCTTACGGAATGTTTTTTCACTTCACGCCGATTACTTTTATCTATTATCTGATTTCGCTTATCTTGATTCCTGCCGCAACCACGGGAGTAAGCTGTATATTCGGTTATTTTCTCGGGAAAATTTCTTCGAGGATTCCGAACAAGAATCTTCTTATGGTAGTTTTCGGATTTCTCATGCTTGCCGTGCTGGTGGTGGTAGGCTTGAATTTAGGCCCTATCGTGAGTATGCTTATGAATAACATTGAGGTTGTTGCCGATCTGATTGAGGAATCGTTTGTCTTGCTTTATTGGTACGGTATAGCCGCAAGCTCGGGAAATTTCCTTTATCTTCTGCCAATGCTCGCCGTATGTTTTGCCTTGCCTGTGCTTATATATCTCTTCCTTTCGAGAAGATTTATAAAATTGATTACGCACAAGACTGTGCATAAGAAGAAAAAGTATGTTGAAAAGCCTATGAAGAGGACAAATCTTCAATATGCACTTATCAAAAAAGAGGTTGCGTTCTTTTTCAGTATTCCGGGCTACGTTATGAATGCAGGAATGAGCACAATTATGGCTTTGTTTTTGGGTGCGGCAATAATAATGCAGGGCGACCAACTGGTAAAATGGCTGCCGCTGATGTTCCCGGATGCCTCTGGCAGTTTGGTGGCACTTATGGTAGGCTCAAGCCTTGCAATGTGCTGTACAATGAATGATGTTACCGCCCCGAGTATTTCCCTTGAGGGCAAAACTCTTTGGATTTTAAAATCCACTCCCGTAAAGCCTATGACTGTTTTCTTGGGTAAAGCGGTGCTTTCTCCGATTGTTTCCCTGCCGGGCGTAATTTTCACCGCAATCGCAAGTGCCGTTATGCTTCCGCTGAATTCGCTCGATGTTTTATTCGTAATTCTTACACCTGTGCTTGCGTGTCTTTTCTCGGGATTTTTGGGTGTTTGTATCAATCTCAAGCTTCCTCGATTTGACTGGTCAGCTGAAATCACCGTAATTAAGCAAAGCCTGAGCGTTATTATTACACTGTTGGTTGCTATGTTCTTTACGGCTGTACCGTTCGTGGTTGCAATTATCCCTGCGGCATACCTGGAGGATTTTTCATCATTATGGTCTTACGGAATTTGTATTATATATTTTGTTGCATTAATTGGCTTGGAAATTTTCTACCTTATGACTGACGGCAAGAAAATATTTAACAGTTTTTGAAAAGACTTGCAGACTTCCCAAATGCCTTTATCCTCCCTCGGCAAGAAGACTCCGACCTCTATATGTCGGGGATGAATTGCCGTCAGTCCGTAAGGACTGAAAACG
>JBGVDU010000264.1:0-5226 GCA_045119555.1 Acutalibacteraceae bacterium
CTCTCTGCTGTTCACCGCCTGAGAGCTCAGCCGGTCTGCACTGAGCCTTATCCTTTAACCCCACAAGCCCCAAAATATACAAAACTCTTTTCTTTACCGCACGTGGCCTTGCACCGATAACTCTCATCGCAAAGGCTACGTTATCAAATACAGTCATCTTGTCTATAAGGCGGAAATCCTGAAAAACTATTCCCATCGTTCTTCTCAAGTACGGTATCTTGCGTCTTTTCATGTGGGTAGTGTTGATACCGTTTACTATTATTTCGCCCGATGTGGGCTGCTCTTCTTTCATTATAAGTTTTAGAAATGTACTCTTTCCTGCACCGGAAGCACCCACGATAAACACAAACTCTCCCTTTGCTATATCAATGCTTACATTGTTTAGGGCATGTGTTCCGTTAGGATAAGTTTTTGATACATTCTTAAATTGAATCATAAAGAATTCGCCTTTCTGTCAAAGTTAAAAAGCACAGAATGCAAAGGGAATGTAACTCGAAAACATCGGTGTCGATATTGACCGCATACTCTCTTATTACACTCCCCGAATTTTCTGACTTTAATCGGCGGTTATCAGTACTTCATCGGGTTTGCTGTGAGGTACTTCTTAACCATAAGAGCTACCTTGAACACAATAGCGTCCTCGAACTCTCTCAAATCAAGTCCCGTAAGCTTTTTAATTTTCTCAAGTCTGTACACGAGTGTGTTACGGTGTACAAACAATTTTCTTGATGTTTCGGAAACATTAAGGTTGTTTTCAAAGAATTTTTGAATTGTGAAGAGTGTTTCCTGATCGAGTGACTCGATAGAACCTCTCTTGAACACCTCATTCAAGAACATCTCACAAAGTGTTGTAGGAAGCTGATATACAAGACGGGCAATACCCAGGTTGTCATAGCTTGCGATTGTACGCTCTGTGTCGAATACCTTACCTACCTCAAGTGCCACCTGTGCTTCCTTGAATGAATGTGCAAGGTCCTTAACGCCTACAACTGTTGTACCTATACCGACAACGCAGTGAGTATAGAACTCACTTGACAATGTATCAACAATAGAGCTTGCAAGCTTCTCCAAATCCTTGGAGTCAATGCCTGCCTTAACCTCTTTTACAAGTGCGATGTCTGTTTCGTTAATATTGATAACAAAATCCTTAGACTTATCCGGGAAAAGATTCTGGATAACATCGTAAGCGGAAACATCGGTCTTTGTAGTAACCTTGATGAGCATACATACTCTTGTTACATCGGCATTGAAGCGAAGCTCTCTTGCCTTTAAGTAAATATCGCCGGGAAGAATATTATCAAGTATAACATTCTTAATGAAGTTTCTTCTGTCATATTTCTCGTCATAATACTGTTTGATACTGCTTAAAGAAACGGCAAGCAGCTGAGCGTACTTCTGAGCTACATCGTCACTGCCCTGTACAAAGACAGCATACTCCGAGCGTGAGTTTGTACCAAAAGACTTAAAGGTATGTCCATTTATAACGAACGGAGCCGAAGAACCGAGAGTTTCCGAGGTAATACTGTCGTTTACCTCTCCTATTCTGCCAAGCTCGCTGCAAGCGATTACTACCGATGTCTCATCGATGACGCCGATAGTTCTGTCGATAGCGTCTCTCATTTGGTGAATTACACCCTGAAACAATCTGTTTGACATAACAACATCCCTCATTTTTATAAATTTTAGTTATAGATACGATAACTGCGAAACGGTCGCAGAAATAAAATTCGGTAAATATTTCAATATTGTAATAAACAATGTGCAAAACAACCGATTATTGTATATAATGATACACAAATTTGAAATAAAATGCAACAGTTTAGCTATAAAAATATCGAAATTTCCAAAAATTTTTACTCGAAAACAGCGATATTCGCTCCAAAAGGGGGTATTTTCGGAAATCGTTTATCAAAAACAACCAAAAGTTACTTCTCTCGCACGGATAAATTATAAAACAAAAATATTATCAGAGTTTGAATTTTCAATACTTTTTTTCAAGAAATTTTTGTAAAAATGTAAGTTTTTAAGCTTATGCGGTGATTATGCCGGATAAAAGCATCATAACGGGAATTGTTAAAACCGATGAAAATGTACCTAACAAAACAAGGTTAGCCGCCATTTCCTGACCTTTTCCGAGCATTTCCGCAAAATTCAGAACAACACTTGCTACGGGGCAACAGCAGATTATGAAAAATGTCAGCTTCATTTCCGTGTCAATCGGCAGGAATAAGACAATTAACATTCCCACAAGCGGCATTGCCACCTGCTTGAGTATAACCACAACGTAATTCAGTCCCCTTGTGACAACAGGCTTAAGCGATACAGACGCAAGTCGCATACCCATAATAAGCATGCACAAGGGAGTTGTCATTCTGCCAAGCAAAAATATTGCGTTGCCGAAGCGTGTATCTCCTATATACGTTCCCGTAAAGAAAAGCGGCAAAGCAACTGCGAGTGCGATAACGGCAGGATTTAATATAAAATTCTTTATCTTTATGTATTTCTTATCATTGGCAATGATAGCCGAAGCCACCGTCCAACCGATTAGATTCATTCCGATAGTATATACCGAAGAAAAGGCTACTGCCTGCGGATAGTCGGGCAAGAGCGACTCAAGCAACGGAACACCCATAAATGCACTGTTTCCGAAGCAAAAGGCAACGGTTGCTATTCTGTACTTTACGTCCTCGTACTTTTTTCTGAAAATCAAATAATAAATACACAACAAACCGACTTGTATAGCGATTGACAATATAAAAAATATCACCATATCCTTAAAAAACTCGGGTGTATAGCTTACCTTTTGGAACGAATAAATCACAAGGCACGGCTGACAGACATACATAAGCACAGTAGCAAAAGCAGATATGCTTGACGGAGATATTTTCTTAGCCTTAACGAGTGCATAACCCGGCAAGCTGTAAAGCAGCATTATTGCCACAGTGTAAGCGGTAACGACAAAATTCATTTGGTTCAGTCCTTTTTTAATAAAGTCACGAATTATATTATATTTCTATTTCGATAAATTTCAAGTATCTTTTTAAATTTGCCCTAATCCTTGTAAAGAAAATCTAATTTTCCATGTGCCCAAGCAAAAAAATAAGAGCGGTAAATCCGCTCTTATTTTTGGGGAATCGTATTTTGAAAGAGGTCATATAATTCCATTTCAAACATAGTCTCAGTGTTAGCAATCATTCACTGTACTATCTTTAGTAGCTCGGTGTTAGCAATCATTCACCGCAATATAAAGATAACTCAAATCCATAACTTTTTCAAGGCTTTTTGCCTATTCGGTACCAAGTCGTGTCTATTTGGTCCAAAACAGACAAAAGCTTCACAAAAACAACACATTCGCACACTTTTCAACGGAAAAATTGGTATTTAACCCTTTAAAATCAACGGGAATAAGATGCAAAAGCCCACTTTTGCTATTTTTACATTTTAAATTCAATACCGATGTTATTCTTGTGCATTTACTACTCTTATCAAAAATTCCCCCAACTGTTCGCCGACAAAAAAATAAGAGCGGTTAAACCGCTCTTATTTTCAGGGAATCGTATTTTGAAAGAGGTCATATAATTCCATTCAATAGTAGTATCAGCATTAGCAATCATTCACCGCAATATAAAGAAAACTCAAATCCGTAACGTTTTCAAGGCTTTTTGCCTATTCGGTACCAAGTCGTGTCTATTTGGTCCAAAACGGAAAAAAAAGTCAAAAAAACGACACATTTATACAATTTTCAAGGGTAAATCGGAACGAAAAGCCGGAAAAAACGAGGAAAACAAGCATCAAACTCCCACTTTGCCATTTAGACAAATAAAAACCGATACAACTCGAATTTTTGTGTATTATTCTTTGATGTGTTCAAAAATTACAATTATGTAACAATCTCACCTTATTTTTTTACAGTGTGATATCCCGCTCCAAAAAATAAAAATGCAAAAAAAACAAGAGTGCTTTTCTGCACTCTCGTTTTTAGGGAATCGTATTTAGAAAGAGGTTATTCCAAAATTAAAGTATGAGCAGTGTTAGCAATCATTCACTGCACTTATATAATAACCTCTTTTCAAAAAAACTTCAAGTGATTTTGCCTATTTGGTATCAATCAATGTCTGTTTGGTACCAAAAGCACAATATATGTAAAAAAGATGAATTTTAATTTAACATAAAACAAACAATTTCATAACAAAAGCTTCCTCCTAAGCACAGGCATAATTTACTTGGAGCCCTTTTTCGGCAATCTTACTATAAAATGCACGATATCTTCATCCATTTCAACGTAAGCCATGCCCTTATAAGATTCCGCTATTCTCTGAACGGTGCTTAGTCCCACCCCGTCATGCCCTTTTTTACCCGAATAGCTGTATTCAAATACATGGGCAAGCTCGCTTATATCACCGAAAAACTTATTTGCTACATCAATGACACTGCCTCCGTTGCTCTCATAAATCCTAACAACGATGCCATAATCTCGTTCCTTCGACTCGCCTACTGCTTCAATCGCATTTTGCAGCAGATTTCCGATTATTCTGTTTATCTCATACGGCTCGAGTGCCACACCTTTAAGATTGTTTGTAATATCAAACTTCATGCTTATACCCATGCTCTCCGCCTCCGAGCGATACGCCTGCATCATTGCACTGATTGACGTATCGAAAATAGGCATAATCTCATTTATATAAGCAGAATCCTGCACCATCTTCGACACATACTCCTTACACTCACTGTACTTTTCCGACTCAAGCAAGCCGTACACCGCATGCAGATGAAGGTTAAAATCGTGTCTTTGTGCTCTGATCATTTTTATAAACGACTGCAGCTCCGCCTGATGCTGCTTTTCCTGCTCCGTTACATCGGAAAGAATTGAGTACTCAACAATAATTTTCAGCATGGCAAAGCTTACGAATATATAAATAAACGTAAAGAAAAATTCAAAGCCTATATAAATAATCGCATTTTCTATCTTGCTTATAACATCGAGAGAAAGATAAATTCCCGCAACAATAATCAATGTCAGAAACATGACAGCGGAAAAAATAATCATTCTGTGAAGTTTAACATTCGGGTCCTCATGGTAGAAGAAATCTCTTACCCATTTATTGCTGAAAAAGGATATCTTTTGAAACCACAGCACAAAAAATATAGCACCTATTATCACCAGATAAGTAATCATGTAAAGAAGCGTGTTAACTCCCACCGCACCGACTCTTATGTCAATAAAGG
>JBGVDU010000265.1:0-7979 GCA_045119555.1 Acutalibacteraceae bacterium
AGATAAGTATGAGCTTATCGGTTCAGACATTGAGTTTACTGTTGGTGAGACTGCTCTTGATGCTAAGTTTGCTACATCAGCAACAAATCATGCATCTGCAACTACTGTTGCATACACAATCACAGCAGGCTCAGGTGACAATGCAGTTGTAACTAACTATATTGTAAACATTCCTGAGACAGACCTCCCGCTCACAGGTGGTGTTGGTACAACAATGTTCGCAATCCTTGGTATTGCATTCGTAGCAGTTGGCGGTACATTCTTGTTCAAGTCTAAGAAGGCTAAGAATGTTGCTTAATTGATAAGCGAAACGTATTAAATCTAAGCAAAATGAAAAGGACAATGTTCTATGAAAATTAAAAAATTTTTCAGTGTCCTTTTAGCAGTTATCATTGCGGTGGGGGCATTAGCCCTCCCCGCAAATGCTGTTTCTGCGGTAAAGGATACCTCCCGGGACGTTAACCTTACAATTTATGCTCTCGAAGCCGAGGATGGCAGTCAGGTTTCCGTAGACGCCGCCATTACAGGCGAAAAGGTTATTATTTCCGACAAAAAGGCTATTGCAGGTGTTTCCTTTAACCTCTATAAAGTAGCCGATGACGAAACAAGTGTCGAGATTCCCAACGGTGTTAGTCCAATAACAACCGGCAAATCCGACTCCACAGGTGCGGTTAAAGTAACCATTCCCGCCGACGCACAGGGCAGATATCTCGTCGTTGAAAATGAAAAGCCGAATTACTGTGAAGGCACAACAATCCCGTTCTTGGTGGATTTGCCGTGCACAAATGCCGAAGGTACTGGCTTTATGTATGATGTATTTGCTTATCCCAAGCAAGTTGTAACGGGTTCGGTAATGCTTACCAAAACATTCAGCGGTTCAGCTCCTACTAAAGGTCAAGTTGCTGTTTTCACTCTTACCGATGCCAACGGCAATTCAACCGAATATACAACAGACCCGACAACAGGTGTGCTTTATATTAACGACTTGAGCTTCGGCGATTATACTATCAAAGAAACTAAGGTTGATTCTCCTTATGTAATCTCAGATAAGGTTATCAGCTTTACTGTTAGTGAAAGCGGTTGTGTTGTTGATAATAACGGCACTTTATCCAATGTCGGAACAGTTTTGGATTTGGGTACAGTTGATAACTCAATTCCGTATCAGCCGTCCGTTTCTAAAGAGGTTTCGGGTGACGGCGGAAAAACTTACGGCGATATAGCCAACCTTGACGTTTATAACGGCGATGTTGCAACTTGGAAAATTACTGCTGAAGTTCCGCTTGATATCGAAAGATACAAGGTATTCATTGTAGGCGATATTCTTGACGAACGACTTATTGCCCCGAAGGCAAGCGAGGTTAAGGCTTATTTCGAGGGTAAGGAGCTTAATTCCGATGAATATGTCGTAGCTGTAAAAGGACAGGAAATAACAGTTGATTTTGATACTCAAAAGCTTGGTAAGTACGAGGGTAATCACATTCAAATTATTTTTTCCACACCTATTGACATGACTAAGAATGACGCAATCGGCGTGGAGATTCCGAATGTTGCTACCTTGACTTATACAGATGTAATGGGCGAATCAACCGATGTTGATACAGATACTTCTATCAGTACAGACACGGATAGTTCTATTAATACGGACACAGATACTTCCATTAGCACAGACACGGATACTTCAAACGGCACTGATTCGGATAATACTTCTACCGATACAGATACCAATACTCACACCAACATTGTAATTATTACAACAACTGTTAAGGTTTGGACAGGCGAAATAGATGGCTTCAAGCATGACAGTGATAACAATCCAATCAGCGGTGCTGAGTTTACTTTATACTCCGATAAGGATTGCAAAAACGCAGTTGCTACTGCGACATCTGACAAAGACGGTAATTTCTCCTTTAAGGGCTTGAAGGACGGTACTTATTGGCTGACTGAAACTAAGGCTCCGAACGGTTATCAGAAAAATGATAAGGTTCTTGAGGTAAAGCTCAGCAAGGATTCCAACAGCTCTGCTGTTAAGGTTGATGTGCTTAATATTAAAACACCGAACCTTCCGCTCACAGGCGGAGCCGGAACGATCGGAATTTCCTTCTTGGGTCTTGGCGTGCTTGCATTGGGTGCATTTATGATTTATCTTGCAATAAAGACATATCGTAAGATTAAGCTTTGTACAGCATAAATTTAAGAGTTAATCAATCAAAATAAGGACGGTGTTCAGCCGTCCTTATCTTTTGAAATCTGTCTGCTTTGGTGTGTTGTTTTTTAATAAAAAATGTTTGTTTTTCTATTATATAATTTTTAATATGATTTTTTCTTAAAAATCAACATATCAGAGTGAAAACATACTAAACACTTTTTAAAGGTGGATAAAGCGTGAGCGAAAAATTCTGAAATATAAGGAATAAAACGCCGAGAGGCTATAACGCATTTCGAGTATTTCTGACACCGCATAGCGGGATTTATCACCGAAGATTTATTTGCCGTTTTATCGGTGCTTAGTATAAGCTTCGCCGCTTAAAAATAAATAAAATTAGGTTCAGACATAGTACACAATTATATGATATAATACTAATGTGCATGAATTGCCTCAATATAAAATTCAACGATAATGTCGTGTTACTTTAAATTGGAAAGGAAAAGCCTTATGAAACGAAAAGTTATTGCTTTGATTATCTTGGTAGTTGGTTTGGGTTTTCTCTCATACCCTATTGTTGGAAACATAATTAATGTTGTAAGACAAAATTCTATTCAAGAGGAGTATAATGCCGCAGTTGAACAGCTGAATGAGGAAACAAAAAATCAGCTCAAAACCGAGGCGGAGGAGTATAACCAAAAGCTTGCATCGGGTGAACTTTCGATTATCTCTACCGATGAAGATTCAATCGGAGAAGATTATGACGATGGTTCGGGCTACGCTTCCGCACTTGATGTCGGTACAGGCTCAACGGCAATCGCTTTTATAAAAATTCCTAAAATTAGTGTAGAGCTTCCAATTTACCGTGGAACGAATGCAGTAACTCTTGAAAAGGGTATTGGTCATTTAAGAAATACTTCCTTGCCGGTAGGTGGTCAAAGCTCCCACTGTGTTCTCACAGGTCATACAGGAATGCCGTCTTCTATGCTTTTTACAGATTTGGACAAAATGGAAGAAGGCGATATGTTTTATATTCAGTATCTTGATGAAATTCACGCATATAAGGTTAATCAAATAAAAATTGTTGAACCTACCGATACCTCTGATTTGCAAATTGTACAGGGGAAGGACTACGTGACCTTGCTCACTTGTTATCCTTACGGTGTGAACTCGCACAGACTTCTTGTAAGAGGTGAGAGAGTTGATTTTAACGGAGAAGTTGTTTTCGGTGAATCGGGTAATGTTGAAACTGTAACGGAAAAAAATGCTGAAAGTACAACGCTGAGCGAGACAAATACAGTTGAAACTACTGCAACACTTGATATAGCCGACCGAGAAACAATAATAAGTGACCTGGAAAAAGATGCATCAAATATGATTTCGATTTATGGTTTGTATGTTCCGCTTTGGACAGTTATACTTGTTGCGGCGTTGATTGTACTTTTTATTGTAATTGCAGTTATTCGCAGAAAAAGGTGCAAAAAGAAGACAGCTGGGATTGATGATAATTCAAAAGGTGCCAAATAGTATAATTCCGAAGGAGTGCAGATTTTGAAAAAGTTTAAGATATTACTGACGCTTGGCTGTATTTTTATTGTTATCGGTTTGGGATTGCTTTTGTTTGCACCCATTTCCAATGCAATAAATGCAAGCAAATTTAAAAATACGGTTGATATTTACGACAATAACATTTCGGAAATGTACAA
Organism: Acutalibacteraceae bacterium; assembly: GCA_045119555.1. Taxonomy (GTDB): domain Bacteria; phylum Bacillota; class Clostridia; order Oscillospirales; family Acutalibacteraceae; genus RUG592. The sequence goes on from JBGVDU010000265.1 coordinate 3,850, forward strand.
CGATACCGATACTTCGGAGCTTGATGAAGAAATTCAAAAAATCAATAATGAAAATCCTGATACTGATTATACAATATCCGACTATGTTAAGGATAACAACATTAAGGCTGATGAAAATGAGAAAAAGTATAATTGGGCTCTTATATCCTTGTTAAAAAAGGATATGGAGGATTATAATAATGCCTTGATTGAGGACGGGCAATATCAGCTTAACGACCCTTTCTCCTATGAACAGCCGTCGTTTGATTTGTATTCGTACAGTATTTATGACAATGTTTTCGGGCATATTTCCGCTCCTGCAATAGATATGGATTTACCGATTTATCTCGGAGCGAATCAAGGCAATATGAACTACGGTGCGGCACATTTGTCGTATTCCTCAATGCCGATAGGCGGCGAAAGCACGAACGCAGTTTTTGCGGCTCATAGGGGTTATATTGGAAAAATCTTTTTTGACAATATTGTATTTTTGAACGAAGGTGACGATGTTTATGTCACAAACCCATGGGAAGAGCTTCATTATAAGGTTGTCGAAACGGAGGTAATCAGCCCTTACGACATCGACCGTTGCTACATTCAAGAGGGCAGAGATTTAATCACCCTGTTGACGTGCCACCCTTACGGCGAAAGTACATACAGATACATGGTAGTCTGTGAGCGTGTGACAGACGGCGAGGACGAGTAATTTTTACAGAAGTAGAATTTTTAGAAAGAATAGTTAAAAGCACGGTAGTTACGATAACTGTAACTGCCGTGCTTTTTTATAGAATCTTTTATACTAAATAACATTTGAAGGCGGATAAAGATTTGAGAGAGAAAGCCTGCAAGATAAGGGAGAAAACGCAGGAAGGTTAACGCCCGTCGTTTATTTCTAACACCGTATTGCGGATTTATCACCTAAGATTTACCTGATGTTTTATCGGTGTTGGCACGCTATAATTGCAAATGCAACGAAAAAATGCGTATATTAGTATCATTGTGCGAAAAAACAAAAACGGCAGGGAGTCAATCCCTGCCGCTCTTGTTTTAAGGTCTATTGCTTAGAGAAGATTAATTAGCAGCAGCCGCAGTTGTTGTTGCAGCCACATTCATTAGACTGACCACAGTTGTTACCGCAAACGATGAAGATGATGATCAAGATGATGATCCAAGTACAGCAGTTATTGTTACCATTGAAAACATTACACATAAGTTTGTGCCTCCTTTTATTTGTTACATTATATACTATTAAAAAAGGCTTGTTCGGGCTACTTGTCCGATTTATAAAAATAAAAAAATTTTTTTTAAAAATTCTGCGGAACACTATTGACAGTCACATGAACGTGTGATATAATCTAATCATCATCAGAGAAGGAGAAAAGACGATGACAAAAAGTTGTTTGAACACAGCACACATTCTTGGATTTAGGCGGTATTTTATGAGAATTTAAATATAATACACCGATTTTCAAATAAATAATCGAATAAAGATTAAAAAATATTAATAAATTTGTTCGGGTAAGCCTCTTTAAATACGATTCATAAGAAAACTTGAAAAACTCCACGGAACTTTGTTGACAGTCTTATGAACCTGTGGTATAATCTAATTATCGTAAAATAAGGAGGAGCGACAATGATTAAATATATACCCGGAACAGTTTTAAACTTTGACAGTAACAGACACTCTTGTGCTTTTGATGTAATTAGACCCTTTTTCGCTTTGACAAACGGAATTACTTTGGCTCAGGTAAGAGAGCTTACAGGTCTTGAAACCTCAACAATTCAGAATTGGGTAAAGAGAGGTTGGGTTCCGTCCCCAATCAACAAGAGATATGGCGAAAGACAGATTGTAAGAATTATTCTTATCAACAGCATTCGCCGTGCAATGCAGATTGAAAAGGTTATAAACCTTATGGCTTATATCAACGGTGACGTTGAGGATACCTCGGACGACGTTGTCAGCGACGAGGTGCTTTTCAATGAGTTTTGCAAAGCTGTCTATTTGAGTGACAAGGCTCATACTTATGATACAGATGTTATTGGTGCTATTGTTCAGGAACAAGTTTCACATATTCCCGACTTAGATGATGTTGGAAAAACTAAGCTCCAGAAGACGTTACAGATAATGGTGCTCGCATTTATGGCGGCACAGATTCAGGATAATATTGATGAAGAATTTGCAACAATATTCGCTTGATTTTCTTTTCAACAAATCAGCGTATTTGAATTAAAAAGAAAAGTCAAGGGAATTTCGCCGAGGGGAAGGATTCGGTGGACCAAGCGTTTGGGCTTGGTGTTTGGAAGAATGAAAATTAACTTACAGACCGCAGCTATCGGTTATCCTGCGATAGATCTTGTGGTTATGTAACGTCTGCTACGCCGTGGCGATTAAAACAATATAAGGATTTTGGAAGGTTTTTATATACAGTTTGGTTGCCGTAAAGCGAAGCAAGGCTTTTACATAAATTCGTCGATGCCTTATTCGGGGCATCGACACCCCACCTTGAATAATTCTCAAGTTGGAGAGGGTGTGGGCAAAAAATCTTTTTACACAGACAAATGCTTTCAGCTGTGTAATGTGAATGTGTTTTTTATTGTTTTATAAGCATTCTCCGAGCTTGTCCTATTGCTTTTGTTTACGAGAAATTTTTGGAAGGTATTACTCAGAAGCTTTTGCGGAAGGTATATTGAAAACGGAGTGAATTTATAAAGTGTTGGATTTACTCCCGATGTGAGAACGAAATGTTAAAAAGGGATTGTTTTTGAGTTAGTTGATAGGAATATTGAGAGTAGCAATGAACCGCTCGGAGTGAATGCTTTTTATCGGTATCTGCTTCAAGAATTTACGTTAGGTGTATGAATGATAATGATGATAGTTGAAATTGTATGAGAAGAAAGAGAATAGATAAAATGAGCTTAATAAAAAACGATATACCGATTTTAGAATATGACACAAACAGTAAGGCTGTTATTATGCCGGAACACAGTACGAATTTTCACATTCCGGAGAGAGCAGTAATGCTGTTTATGGATAAAGAAATTGACCATTATGTTACGATAAATGAATGCGAGATTATCGGGCATTTTATTAGCATTACAAAGGTATTTCCAGTTTATAAAACAATTCATAATGGTGTTGAGGTGGCAATTTGTCAAGCTCCGTTAGGCGGAGCTGCTTCAACACAAATTATGGAACAGTTGATTTCCGGTGGCGTTAATAAGATTGTAGCCACGGGCTGTTGCGGAGCATTGGTAGCAGATAATGAAGGGGATTTTTATATTCCTATTGTAGCACTAAGGCAAGAAGGTACATCTTATCATTATCTACCGCCTTCACGAGAAGTTAAGATTAACCAATCAGCCATAAATGCGATTGAGAAAATCTTGATTAACCACAAATACAACTATCAAAAATGTAAAACATGGACGACAGACGGGTTTTATCGTGAAACAAAAGAAATGGTGGAATATCGTAAACAGGAAGGCTATTCTGTTGTAGAAATGGAGTGTGCCTCTTTGGCTGCTTGTGCAGAATTTAGAAATATTATTTTTGGTCAGTTATTGTTTACGGCAGATTCACTTGCTAATATAGAATCACACAATACCAGAAATTGGGGTGATGATACTTTTGCGTTAGCTATGAATTTGGCAATGGATGCTGTAACGGAGGTGTAGTAATGCGAACAGAAAAAGAAATGTATGGTTTAATATTAGATATTGCAAAGAATGACGAAAGAATTAGGGCTGTATATCTTAATGGCTCGAGGACAAATCCAAATGTACCGAAAGATATTTTTCAAGACTATGATGTGGTTTATGTAGTAACTGAAACTTTTCCTTTTATTGAGGATAAGGATTGGATTAAGCGATTCGGAGAAATTTTGTATATGCAATACCCGGATGAACATCCCGATTATCCGAGTGATAAAGAAAATTTCTATGGTTGGTTAATGCAGTTTACAGACGGAAATCGTATTGATTTACATGTTGAAACAATTAGTCACGCACAAGAGAATATTATGAATGACAGTCTGTGTAAAGTTCTCTTGGACAAAGACCATTGTTTGCCGGAGCCTCTAACTTCATCGGATAAGAATTACTGGGTACATAAGCCTACTTTAGAACAGTATAAGTGTACTTGTAGTGAGTTT
>JBGVDU010000266.1:0-2022 GCA_045119555.1 Acutalibacteraceae bacterium
TATTTTAAATCTGTATAATATTATATTATACGGCAAATTTAAGAAAAAATATGTTGTAAAATTTGAGAATTGTTCGACGTTTTATTGGATATTAAATATGTTGACGAAAGATTGTCGGTATGATATACTTTAATTGTATCACTGCGTGTAGTACAATTATGGCAAAAATAGTGAGTTTTTGCCTTTAATATTGTGCATATTTATATAATACCGAGTGTCGATAGAATAGCGGACAAGTTTTGAAATTTTTGTTTTCGTTTTCGAAAAACTTTTAAGAAGCAGGATATTTAAATAAGGCAGTTGCATTTTAGGTATATGTTATGAAGAAAATTAAATTTTCGGCGATATTCAATATTGCCGTTGTAGTAATCAGTGTTTCGTTGGTTTTTTATTTTGTTTTTTCAAAGGACGGCTTGAAGGACCTCATGTCGAGTACGGAGGGGATTGCTGTTCCTTGGATTGTGGGTGCACTGGCATGTCATTTGGGAAATGAATTTGCAGATGCTCTGCTCACATGGCAGTTTGCACGGCAGAAGTACAGAAAATTTTCTTTTGTGGACGGCATTAAAACTGCGTTTACGGGGCACTTTTTCAGTGCCGTAACACCCGGAGCCAGCGGCGGACAGCCTATGCAGGTGTATTGCATGAAAAGGTTGGGTGTTGATGTCGGCTTTGCTTCGTCTATGCTCATGCAGAAATTTTTGGTGTATCAGGTGGTAGCAGTTGTGTATGCCGCCGCCTTATTCGCATTTAACAGTCAATTTGTCTTGTCAAATATAAAGGGCTCGTTTACGGTGCTTTTTGTTGTTATCGGTTTTTTTTCTCAGCTTTTTGTAATGGCATTCGCACTTCTTGCAAGCTTTAAGCCGAAGCTGTTAAAAAGAGTTATGCGAGCGATATCGCCTATTGTAAAGAAATTCAGAGACCCAAAAAGCGTTGACCTTTTGGCGAGAAAGGTTGACATTAAGATAAATGTTTTCTATAACAGCAACAAGCGTTTTTTGAAAAATCCAAGGCTTATTGTTATTTCACTGATTGAGGTAGCCGTACAGATTACATTGATTTATGCCGTGCCGTACTTTATTTATAAAGGCTTGATTCCAAACGGTGACGGCACACTTGCGACTATGCTTTGTGCGGTTTCAATGGTAAATATTATATCCTCCATGATTCCCATTCCCGGTGCTTCGGGTGTTTCGGAGCTGGCTTTTTCCATTTTCTTCGGTACTTTTTTTACGCCTGCTACGCTGAAATCGGCTATTTTAATTTGGCGTGTTATAACGTATTATCTTACAATTATCATAGGAGCACCGTTTTCTGTTTTGGGCAAGAAGAGGGATAGCTTACCGTCATACAGTAAGCTTTCAAAGCAAAAAAACAATTATTTTTGAAAGGGGCATTTCAATGCCGCAAAAACCAGCGGTTAGCGTGATTGTACCTATTTACAACGTAGAAGCCTTTCTTGAACGCTGTCTGAGGTCGATAGAGGAGCAAACGCTAAAGAATTTTAATGTAATAATGATAGACGACGGCAGCGAGGATAGAAGCGGAGAAATTGCCCGTTCCTTTGCTGAAAGGGATAACCGTTTTTTATATGAAGGAATGAGCAGAAACGGTGTGGCAAAGGCGAGAAACAGGGGCTTGGAGCTTGCAGACGGAGAGTTTATTGCTTTTTTGGATAGTGATGATTACGTTGAGCCTACATATTTGGAGGAGCTTTACAATGCGGCGATTGAAAATTCCTGCATGATGTCCTCTTGCAACTATTCGCTTAATTATATTGATCAGCCGGGCGTAGATCACCCTGTTAAAATAAGAAAACTCAAGACGGGAGTTTATTCTAAGGAGTTTTATGTAAACCACATTATCAGAGATTGGAATGTGCGTTCTTATCTTTGGAATAAACTGTGGCACAGAAGTCTTTTCTTTGATTACGATATCACTTTCCCGAATATGTATTTTGAAGATATTGCCACAGTCGCAAGGCTTGCGTTTCATACCGATAAGGTGGCTGTTGTTGAC
>JBGVDU010000267.1:0-1815 GCA_045119555.1 Acutalibacteraceae bacterium
TTCTTACATATTTGATGATTTCCTCGTCGAAGCTGTTACCTGCAACCTTCATAGACCTTGAAGCCGAAATATCACCAAGGGAAATTACGGCGATATCAGTTGTTCCGCCGCCAATATCGAGAACAAGTCTGCCGTGAGGACTTCTTATATCAAGACCTGCACCGATAGCCGCCGCCTTTGATGCTTCAATAAGACTTACACTTCTCACGCCTATTGAAAGAATCGAGTTTACAACGGCACGCTTTTCAACATCCGTAATTTCTCCCGGAATACATGCAACAACTCTCGGTTTTACAACACGGCTGATGTTTGCTTTGCCAAGCTGAAGCTTAATCATATTTTCAACGAGGAAAAAGTCAGAAATAACACCGCCAACAATAGGTTCAATCGCACTTAATCTTTGCGAGGTTCTGCCCATCATGCGGTAAGCGTCACTGCCTACGGCGATAACATCATCGTTGTCAAGATTTATTGTAACGACAGACGGCTCATCTAAAAATTTGCCCTTGCCTGCAACGTAAATTCTTGTATTTGATGTACCCAAATCTATTGCAATATCAATACCCAAATTTTACATCTCCTTAGTCATTTCTTTAAATTCAGTAAGTCAGCCGAGTCGGAGATTGGAAGATCCGAGCACAGCAACCGTTTTTATGGTTTTACAGTATAAATTATATTATAGTACCGACGCTGTTGTCAATATGTTACAAATGAATTACAAAAATATTAAAACTTACCAATTCATCGTGACACAGCTAACACTTTTTGCACCTGCATTCAAAAGAATGGTTGAACATTCACAAAGCGTGGCACCCGTTGTTACGATATCGTCAAAAAGCAGAATATCCGCACCGTTTGCCGTTTTGGAGCTTGTACAGCTGTATATGTTTTTTACGTTGTTTGCACGCTCACTGCCGTTCAAGGAGTGCTGAAATTCATTCGGACTTGTTTGTATAAGCAGTGGCTTGTATTTTTGATTGCCAAGACGTGCCGTTTCTTTTGCAAGGAGCTTAACATGGTCAAAGCCACGTTCCATAAGCTTGTCCTTGTGTATCGGGACGGAGGTGTATAAATCGAAATGATTTTCGCTGTATCTGCTTGAAATTATATTATTAAGAATAATCGCAAGCGGCGAATAATATTGTCTGTTTCCGTGATACTTGTAATCAAGAACGGCTTTTCTCCAAACGCCCTCATGGTGAAAAACAGATAAGCAAACACAGCCGTTCGTCAATATTTGACGGTGCGGCGCAAGCTGAGTATATTTAAAGCATTTTTCACATGCCGCTTGGTTCGGTTCGATTAAAGCTGAGCAAAAAGGGCAACGGGGAGGAAAAAGCATTTTTGAGAATAACATTTTATTCTGATTCCTCCGTGCCTCTAAGGAGAAAGTCCTTAAGTCCCGAATATCTCAGGGTGCGTTTGTTGTTTTTTACCATTCGCTCCATTATTTCGGGTTTGCCGACAAGGATGAGAAGCTTTTTCGCTCTTGTTACGGCGGTGTAAAGCAAATTTCTGTAAAGTAGCTGTGGGGGGCTGTTGTACATTGGAATGATAACGGCTTCAAATTCGTTACCCTGGCTTTTGTGAACGGTTGAGCAGTAAGCGAGGTCAACGTCAATTATATCGTCAAAGGTGTAGCTTGCGATTTTGTCGTCAAATTGAATTTTAACTCTTTGATTCGCCTTGCTTACTTCAAGCAGAATGCCGATATCACCGTTAAAAACGCCTTCGCCGATAACTCCGTCGTTTCTTGTCCACGGAATGTTGTAGTTGTTTTTGTACTGCATTACCTTGTCACCCTCACGCAGGATA
>JBGVDU010000268.1:0-1387 GCA_045119555.1 Acutalibacteraceae bacterium
TTGCTATACTCACGGTTGCAAGCATTATTTATCTTGATATAGATTGGATAAAACTTGTCAGCCGAATTCCCGAAATAGGAAACGTATTTTTTAAGCTTGCACATCTGGATTTTTCAAACATAGATGTTATTGCAAGTGCTATATTGGAAACAGTTTCAATAGCTGTATTATCTCTGTTGTATAGCTTGATTCTGGGAATAGTATTCGGTATGCTCGCCGCAAAAAATATTACTAAAAACAAATGGCTTTCGGCATTTACGCAGGGATTTTTTACATTTCTGAGAGCTGTTCCGACACCTGTTTGGGTTTTGCTGATGTTGGTCTGCCTTGGTATGGGTCCCGAAGCGGGAGTTGCAGGATTATGCGTTCATACAACGGCATTCTTTACCAAATCCTTTGCTCAAAGCTTTGAGAGTATATCCGATGAAACGCTCGAGGCTTTGGAGGTTACGGGTACAAACAGACTATGTATTTTCACAAATGCCGTTTTGCCCGCCGCATTTTCTCAAATTGTCGCATGGACAGGAATGCGTTTGGAAACAAATTTTTCAGAATGTGCAGTCCTCGGAATGGTAGGTGCAGGCGGCGTAGGCTATGTAATTTCCCGTAATCTTCAAAACTATGACTACGGAACAGCAGGCGTGGCAATCCTATTTGTATTTATCATTGCTTATTTCATTGAAAGAATGTTTGTTGTAATTAAGAAGAAAATTCAATAAAAAATATATAATATTGATATATTTCCTAAAGCACCGCGAACAGGGCATTTTTCTTGTTTGCGGTGCTTTGTTGCTTTTCAATAATAAATTACCGATTCTTCTGATAGAGCTTCGTTTGCTTCCAAAACAATGCCCATATTTGATAGAATTATGTTGAAATAGTCAGACAAATGTGATATAATACTAAAAAAATCGGTTACATATCGAGAGATTACGACCCATAAAAAATTTACTAAAACAATCCCACCGAATACGCACTAAAATTCTTACTCGGTGGGAACGGAGGTGTTAAGGCTGAAAAAGCTTTTAAATATATTGTCAACATTAATAATCATTCTTCTTACAATTTTACTTTTGGCGGTACTTGTGCCTAAGCTATACTTCGATGTCGAAATGAAAGCTGTTATGACATCATCTATGGAACCCGAGCTTCCTGTCGGTAGTTTGTTAATTATTTCCCCAACCGATTACGATAATATACAAATCGGAGATGATATTACTTTCATTCGTGATAAAAACTTAACGCTCGTCACACATAGAGTAATAAGCAAGGACGATGAACAGCAAACCATAACAACACAAGGTATTGCCAATAATGTAGCAGATGCCCCAACAACCTACGACAACGTAGTGGGAAAGGTTGTATGGCATATTCCTTATCTTGGCTA
>JBGVDU010000269.1:0-1810 GCA_045119555.1 Acutalibacteraceae bacterium
CGTTCCAGCTTTCTGTTGTAATCGTAAAGCAGCTTTAGAATGGTATCTGTCATCTGCTTTTGGGTGTAGTGTTTCGGGAAGAATGCCCTTAAATCACGCACCTTAAAACTGATATGCTCAATTTGATTTGCCTTTTCTTCCGACATAATTTCATGGATACTGTCCGAAGATAAAGTGCCTTGCTGTGCCGACTTCTTCATACGGATGCTCTGTGCGTGGGAAGGGGTACAGTCGTTAAGGCTCATTGCGTCGAGCAATATATTCTGCTGTTCTTCGGAAAGATAGGACAGTTCCACAGCGGGACTGAGTGCGATAGCACCTTCATCTACTTTTTGCAAGAGTGCGGGGATAAGGTTTGTAAGACGGATATAGCGGAACACTTGGTCACGGCTTTCGCCCTGCGTTTTACCGATTTCAGCGGCTGTATCCGACTTTGTCGCAAGTTGCGACAAAGTTAAATCCGTTCGTTTGCCCTGTGCCTTTAATGCTTCCATTTTCATCTTGTAGGAAAATGCCTTTTCGCTCGGCAATATCCGTTCTCGATGGATATTACTGTCTACTACTGCAATCGCCGCCGCATTTCTGTCAAGGGGATAGATTAAAGCAGGGACTTCCGTTAGCCCCGCCTTAACTGAAGCGTACAATCTGCGGTGTCCCGATATGACCTCATATTCATCGGGAGAATTTTCAAGCGGTCTTACAATCAAGGGAGATAATATCCCTTGTTCTCTGATACTCTCCGTAAGGATTTCCATTTCCTCGTTGTCAAGGACTTTGAAGGGGTGTCCCTCAAAGGTGTGAAGTTTGCCTACGGGGATATTAGCCGCCTTTTTCTTCGGCGGGTTTAACATTTCATTTACTAACTGTTCTGTATTTTTCATCGTGCATAACCTCTTTCTTTGTTTTTATAAATGACAGCGTTTTCCATCTGTCTTTCGGTTTCAAGCAATTCTTTGAGTTTCGGTATCTTTTCAAGGACTGCTTTTGCTATGGTCAGTTCCTCCCGCAAAGGCTTTATTTTTGCGGTAATTTCTCTTGCCTGTGCATTCAGTTCTTCGCTTTTTTTATGACGGTTGCGGTTGTATACCGACTGCCTTTCGCTTTCCAATACGCCGATCTGCTCACGCTTTTCTGTAATAAAAGAAACAAGCTCCTGCGGAGAATCAATGTGGTTCTCACATAGGAACTTGTATTCTTTCAGCGTTTTATCCAGTTTTACGACCTCTTGACGTATTTCGGGAGAAAGCGGTCTCGGTGACTGCGGTGTGATATTGTTACCCGTAATCAATTTGCAAAGCTCAATTACAAGGGCAAACATCACTTGTATTCCGTCCATATTTCTCGTCTTGCGGTACTCGATTTCAAACAGTATCAGCGGTGCATATTTCGGCTTGTGAAACGGAAGATACCCGATGCGGTTTCGATTATCAAGCAACCTTTCACGGATAGCGGCGGGAGTGTATTCCTTACCCAAACTGTCCAAACGAACTGCTCTTTTCCAACTCGGAGCTTTTACGGAATAATGAGCGTAATTCATATCACGTTGTATGGCATAGCCCATATCCTTTAAACGATATTCAAAGGCTTGAAAGTTGGTTGACTGAGCAATGGCACTGTCTATATCCGATTTCAAAAGCTCCCGGTGTGTCATATTGCCTTTCTTTTTAATCCAATAATTTTTCTTTTTACCACCGTAAAAGGTAGCGTCTTTTAATACGCTTTTTCCGTGTTCCAAGCACACGGTATCAGATATTTCACGGAGCTTGTAATGGTCGGAAATATGATTTTCAAACTTCCTGCCCGTCTTAAA
>JBGVDU010000270.1:0-7004 GCA_045119555.1 Acutalibacteraceae bacterium
AATAACGGAGAATTGCAGTATGTGGGAGATTTGGAAGAGTATTTACCCGATAAAGCTTGGTGCGGCGAAATAAATTATATTGATAATAACAATGTAGATACAAACGGTTTCAAATCGGGTTATTATTCTATGGACGTTCCCGCAAACAGCAGTAAAACGGTTCATTTGGGATTTTTTGCAGATGAAGACATGATTGACGAGCTATATGTAACATTTGACGGTGCATGGTGCGACAGTATTTTTGATGAGGAAACAAATACGTTTGTACTGAATGACAGCCCAAGCACAAGCTACGGTTATGCCTGCATAAAGGTTGATTAAGGTAAACAAAATGGATAAGACTACGTTTACGAAAAAAGTGATTGAAAGTGAGCAAACGCTGTACAGAATTTCAATGTCGATGCTAAAAAATCAAACCGACAGCGAGGACGCAGTGCAGGATACAATTCTTATGGCATACAGCAAGCTTGATACACTTAAAAATGAAGATTATTTTAAAACATGGCTCGTGCGTATTCTCATCAATAACTGCAATAAGCAGCTGAAAAGAAGAGGACGTGTTATTTCCGTTGAGGAGTTTCACGAATATGGAGATTATCTCGAAGATGAGAGTACCGAGGTGAAAATGGCACTCGAAAAGCTTAAGCCTAAAATCAGAGTGGTTATAGTTATGCGGTACATAGAGGGATTTTCCGTTAAGGAAATAAAGCAGATTTTAAAAATCCCCGAGGGTACGGTAAAAAGCCGTTTGTCAAAGGGCAGAGAATTACTCGGACTTGAGCTTAAAGACTAAGCAGAGATTTTTTATTATGATTTTTGATATTCAAAGGCTTGTAATAAAAACAAGACCCTTGAAAATCCGACTTCAAATAGTTTGCCCGTTAAATTTTCATTCTTATTTTAATGATACTGCCCGTTGCCGATTTAGGTAACGGGCAGTTGGGACTTTTCAGATACGCTCTTGTATTACAATTAATTTACATTATTTAGAAAAAATTGATTTATCCGTGTCGAATATGGTATAATAAATAAGTAAGTTTTTATATTCAATACTATAATAAAAGTATTTTATATTATGTTAAAATAAATGAATGTGAACGAAAAAGATTATTAAAAGTGAGCGGATTTAAAAATGAGAAAAATTGGATTTGACAATGACAAATACTTGAAGCTTCAATCTGAAAAGATTCAAGAGAGAATTTCAAGCTTCGGCGGCAAGCTTTATATGGAGTTTGGCGGTAAGCTTTTCGACGATTTCCACGCATCGAGAGTTTTGCCCGGCTTTGAGCCCGACAGCAAGGTTCGCATGCTTTTGAAGCTAAAGGAGCAGACAGAGATTATTTTTGCAATCAATGCTTCGGCTATTGAGCAGAACAAAATGAGAAGCGATATCGGCATAACTTACGATATGGATATTTTAAGGCTTACCGATAAGCTTACCGAAATAGGCTTATATGTCGGAAGTGTTGTTATTACTCAATACAATTCCCAGCCGTCTGCCGACAAGTTCAAGGCAAGACTTGAGAAATTGGGAATTAAGGTTTATTTGCATTATTCAATTCCCGGATATCCGTCAAATCCTCAGTTTATCGTGAGTGAAGAGGGCTTCGGTAAAAATGAGTATATCGAAACAACACGTCCGCTCATCGTAGTTACGGCACCGGGCCCCGGCAGTGGTAAAATGGCTACTTGTCTTTCACAGCTTTACCATGAGAATAAGCGTGGAATTAAGGCAGGCTACGCAAAATACGAAACATTTCCCGTGTGGAGTATTCCTCTTATGCACCCCGTAAACCTCGCTTATGAAGCGGCTACCGCAGACCTTAACGATGTTAATATGATTGACCCGTGGCATTTGCAGGCTTACGGCGAAACTACCGTCAACTACAACCGTGACGTGGAAGTTTTCCCCGTGCTCAATGCTATCTTTGAGCAGATTTCGGGTGAATCGCCGTATAAATCACCTACGGATATGGGTGTCAACATGGTAGGCTTTGCTATTACGGATGACGAAGCAGTATGCGAGGCGTCCAAGCAGGAGATTATCAGACGTTATTACAGTGCATTGCTCAGAAATAAGCAGAGCGGAACTGCCGATGAGGAAGTAAAGAAGATTGAAATGCTTCTGAACAGAATGGGACTTAATAAAAATGACCGCAAGGTTGCCGCTGTTGTTAATGAGCTTGCCTCTAAATATGAAGACCCTGTTGCAGGTGTCGAGCTTAACGACGGTACAATCGTTACGGGAAAGACTAACGAACTGCTTGGTGCGGTTTGCTCAACAATGCTTAATGCCTTGAAGGTTTTGGCGAACATCGACGACAGTGTGCCGTTGCTTTCAAAGGAAGTTATAAGAGCAATTCAGAAATTGAAAATCGGCGTAATGCAGAATCAAAATCCACGCCTTCACATAGACGAGGTTTTAATTGCCCTGTCGGTAAGTGCGGAGAGTGATGAGAATGCAAAAAAAGCCTTGGAGCAGGTTAAAAATCTAAAGGGCACGCAGGTTCATTCCGCCGTAATTCTTTCACAAGAAGATATGGATATTTTCCGCAGACTCGGCGTTGACCTAACGTGTGAGCCTGTATATGAATCCGACAAGCTTTACCATAAGTAAATAATCGGTTGTAAAAAGGTATATTCCTCGCAGCTGCTTTGAGGGATATACCTTTTTCTTTTTATATGCTCTGCACGAATTTTTTGTGAATACACATTCTCTAATTAAAACAGCGGATAAATCTTAGGTGATAAATCCCGCATTGCGTTGTCGGAAGAACTCGAATTTTTCTTCGCCTTTAAACGGTGCTTAGTTTCAATAATTCATGTTAGAGCAATATTTATATACTTTTTTGTGTTTTGAGAAAAATAAAAATGCGATAATTTATATATAATGACTAATTATAATGCTTTTGAGTAATTTTTTTAAAAATTACAATAGAAAAATTTGCCTATATTTTATGCAAGTATGCTAAAAATAAATTTGTGTCGGATTATGTATTGTATTTTTTACTTAATTAAACTAAAATATAATATATAAGTATAAGCCTTTCGGGGGGGTCTTAGGTGAAGAAAGAGTATTATCAGCCTGCCAATAATTATGAACGTAATTTTTTAATGGTAAAAAAATTCGGCGGTAAGCTTACCGTTTTATTGATACCTGTTTTGATGTTTATTTCGATACTTTGTTCCGTTTACATAAAAGTGTCCGATGAACAGTCCTTTGAGTTAAATATATTAAAGGTTGTCACATCGAAATTTAACTTAGATTTTGATTTCGGTTCTTTTCAAACCTTGGGCTTTGTATTCAATATTTTGATATATGCGTTTTTTATTTATGCTTTTCTGTATATATTTTTTACGAGCAGAAATTCAAGCTTTACTTCAAATCCCGATTTAGGCTTTTCGCTGCTGCATAAGTTTTCTGTGCTCGAGCTTGTTGCCTCCGTTTTCGCTTTTATAGGGATTTTAGTGACGACTGCCGTATTTATTTTTGGTGATATGAGCAGATTTGAATCGTTGGGAGCGATGTTTAATTTAAGCGTTACCGACCTTGAGGCGTACAAGCTGACGATAGTATTTCTTTTGATAGGTGTTGTTATAATCGCATTTTTATCAATTTGGTACATACAATCACAGACGGATTTTTTGAAATCAATCAGACAAAGCTTAGCCGAAAGTGTGCCCAAAAATAAAGGTGCACACACATACGGTGTTTTTTCAATGGCAATAGCCATCGTATTTTTGTCTGTTGCGGGTTTTTGCACATTTATGTACTATTGCTATCGTGATGCTTTCGGAGGCTTTGGAATCAGTCTGGACGAAACCTATGTGTATATAAGCATGGTTAATTCGTATGTTAAAGGATTTATACCGTTTTTGGTGGGCGTAAATGCGTTTTCCTTCTCCACAATGGTTGACGAATCCAATACAATCGGAACATTGTATAATAACTACACAGTTATAGGTGAAGCCACCGACCCGAATATGGTCAGATAAAAGCATGTAAAATTTCGTTTTCACAAATGTGAAGATTTATTTTAAATTTAATGTTTAAGGCTGTTTAGATATTTGAGATTGTATATCTAAGCAGTCTTTATTTTAATTAACTTCATTTAAGAAGTATTTATAAAGGAAACAGAGGATTTAATATGCACTACGTTAAAGCAAAGGGGATTTTATCTGCAAATAACGGAATGAATCTATACCGTGGCTGTTCTCACGGCTGTATTTATTGCGATTCAAGAAGTAAATGCTATCACATGGAACACGCATTTGAGGATATTGAAGTAAAAGAGAATGCCGTTGAACTGCTTGAAGATACATTTAAGCGTAAGAGAAAAAGGTGCATGATAGCAACGGGTGCCATGACAGACCCGTATATTCCGTTGGAAATGCAGTTGGAACACGTCAGAAAGGTTTTATCTTTAGTATATGAGTACGGCTTCGGAGTAACGGTTCACACTAAATCTGACAGAATTCTTAGAGATTTGGATCTGTTAAAGAAAATTAATGACAAAACAAAATGTGTTGTACAAATGACCTTGACTACATATGACGAGGACTTGTGCGGAAAGCTTGAACCGAATGTTTGCACAACTAAGGAACGCTTTGAGGTTCTTAAAAAGATGCGTGATGCGGGAATACCGACAGTAGTATGGCTTGCCCCGATTTTGCCTTTTATAAATGATACGAAGGAGAATATCAGCGGTATTTTGGATTACTGCACGGAAGCCGAGGTTTACGGGGTAATTTGCTTCGAAATGGGCTTGACACTTCGTGAGGGAAACAGAGAATATTTTTACAAGCAACTCGATAAGCTGTTTCCGAATTTAAAGGAAAAATATGTGCGAATATACGGAAATCAGTATGAGGTGAACAGCCTTCGCAATGAAGAATTAATGCAGTTCTTTCATCAAAAATGCAGTCAGAATAACATCGTACACAACAAAGAAGAAATATTTGAATATTTACATAAATTTGAAGAAAAGAATGCTTCAAAACAGCTTAGCCTTTGGGATATGTAAGCTGTTTCAAGTGGTTAAAAAAATTTGCATAACAAAACCCCCGTACATTTTCGTGTACGGGGGAAGCTTTTAATAAATTACATCATACCGTTATTGTACGGGTTCTGATTAGGATTCTGCATCGGAGGCTGACCGTAAGGGTTGCCCATCGGTGACTGAGCGAAAGGCTCCTGCTGCATAGGTTGCTGCATTGGCTGCTGTACATACTGAGGATCAAACTGCATCGGTGCTGCAAAAGGATTCTGGTCGTACTGCTGAGCCGGATAATCCTGCTGAAGCTCCTCGGGAATGTAAGAGGACTTCTTGTTGGGGTCCTTGTTCTCCTCTTCACCGTAGAGGTAAGGCTGGCTTTGCTTAATTGCACTGTTGGATGATCTTTGATCAGCCTTAAATGTAGCAATCGGATTAACCTCGGGTGAACGTGAAGCAGCAGATGCGGCTGCATAAACATAGCTTTCGTTCTCCTGTGCAAACTTAACCCAACCCTTTGCAAATATGCCCTTGAGGATAGTGTTGATAGGTGTAAGAACGCAAAGAACAACATAAGACATCGGAAATGACAAAGTACCGAATAAAGAGCCGAAATCCTCAAAGCTTGTGAACATCAAGTAAACGATTACAAGAAAAACAAGCTGTAAAAGTGCCATTACAATAGAAAGTGTACCGAACGCATTTGCACCCTTAGTGAAAAGGCTTGGCTCATTGCATGAACGCTTGCAGGATTTAAGGAAAGCTGTCTGTGAGTTGATGAAGAAAAGTGCAACGCCCATGATAACTGCAACAAGTAGAAACATTATAATGAGCGTAATTCTAAAGGAGCTCATTATATTTTCAAATTGAGCCGGGTCAAAAGAGCCCATACTGCTTGCTACTGCGTTTGCAATACTTGATGTTGAGAAAATTGCAATTAAAAAGACAACAAGTATGAAAACAGTAGCTATGGCACTTAATACAAGGTAAATAGCGGAAAATACATGAAGAACGCTGAAGAAGAATGACGGATTGCCGTTAGCACTTTTTGAGAAAAAGTAAATCATAAAAAAGCACAACAGTACAATACCGGAAATCAAGAAATTCAATGGATTGATTGTAACAGTGCTTTGTGCGTCGAGTGTTACATCATAAGCATTAGCGAGGCTTTGCCATAAATTATTTGACCAGTCAACGATCTGAAGGGAAGCTACAATTGACAATATAAATACTGCAAGTGTAACAACGCAAATCAGCAAAGCCATTGGTTTCTTGAAGTACATCTTAACAACGCTAAGATTACGAGCATACGGGTTGCTCTGAGTGTTTGAAATACCCATTTCGGATGATCCCCCTTATAATATTTTTTGGTTGAATAAAATACTTCAACTATAATATTACAGGAGAAAAGGAAGAAAAACAATACTTTTTCCGAAAAAAATTACTCATATTTTTAATAATTTTTAACAATCACAAAACTTTCATGCAATCTTCACCAAAAACAAGCGGTGACAAAAACAGAGCAAAAATCAAGAGCAAAAAACATGGTCACCGATAGTTACAATTACAGCACGGGAACGAATCCATTTGTTCGTTGCAGTGACGGGATTATAATAGTATATAGCACCGCCCGACGGGTCCCAGCCGTTGAGAGCGTCAATAGCGGCACGCTTGCTCGACTCGTAAACCTCTTCGTTCATTTGCCCGTCGGCAACACAGGAAAATGCTCCCTCTTGATAAATAACCCCTGCAAGGGTGTTCGGGAAGGAGGGGTGCTCAATGCGGTTGAGTATAACGGCACCGACAGCAACCTGACCGTGATACGGCTCACCACGGGACTCAGCGGAAATGGTTCTTGCAAGCAAATCAATCTCGCTTTGAGTAAATCCGTAGCTGTTGGAAACGGAACCGATACCCAAAGAATTAAGCGTCTTGCTTCCGGCAATTCCGTCGGCAGTCAATCCGACACTTTTCTGATAAGCGGCAACCGCATTTTTAGTTCCCGTTCCG
>JBGVDU010000271.1:0-1077 GCA_045119555.1 Acutalibacteraceae bacterium
AATTGCCGTTTTCAGGCAATTTCCCCTGACTTCGCTTTTGCCTACTTTTGCCGAACAGCAAAAGTAGGTGCCCCGCCCCGGCAAGAGGGGCAAAAGTAGAGTAAATAGAGAACAGATTTGAAGCGAAGCTGAAAATCATTAATCGACGAACAACAAACCACCCGTAAACAACATACCAAAAACAAAAAGAATATCTGACGATTATAACCGTCAGATATCCCGGGGAGAACCACTGTCAGCAGGTTCTCCCCATTCAAACCGCATGAAATGCGAAAATTCCCGAGTGCCCCTCTCCGCTGAGTGGAGTATAAGGGAGTTTCGCACTCTGCGGAGTGCGACCAAAGACGCCGTCTTTGGAATCTGCAAGCCTTTGAAAAGGCTTGAGCGAAACTTTGATGTGTTTTTTCTTAGAATACAATTTATAAAATAGTGAGGTAAAAAAATGAACAGAGGTCAATTAGCAAAAGATTATTTTGAAAGCGGCTACAACTGCACTCAGGCAGTTGCCATGGCTTTCAGCGATTTAACGGGAATGGACGAAAAAACAGTCGCCGCCCTCGCTCAGCCCTTCGGCGGCGGAATGGGCAGACTGCGAGAGGTATGCGGAACATTCAGCGGCATGCTCATCGTCCTCGGCAGCCTATACGGCAGTGCCGACCCTAAAAACGCTCAGCAGAAAAAGGAGATTTACGAAAGAGTGCAGGAGCTTGCAAAAAGCTTTGAGCGTGACAAAGGAAGTATCGTATGCAGAGAGCTTCTCGGACTGAACGTAAAACACTCAGAGCCTACCCCCGAAGCAAGAACGGAGCAATACTACAAAAAACGCCCCTGCAACGAGCTGGCATATTATGCGGCAAATCTTTTGGACGAATATATTAAAAAGGAAAATCAGATAAAAGAAGATTAAGATGTTTATTGATATCTCGGTTTCTTGTGAAGTGACATACTCCCGCCGCCTACGCTAACGCTTAGAGGCGGGGGCTTCTCGTTCAAGTACAGCAACCTGTACAGTATCAGCGAGCTAACCCCGTGTGTCCCACGGTTCTTATTTTTGTTTTGATTTTACGCTAACGCTAT
>JBGVDU010000272.1:0-3183 GCA_045119555.1 Acutalibacteraceae bacterium
ACGACCTATTAAAGTTTTGCTCAAGCTTTTTCAAAAGCTTGCAGTTTCCAAAGACAGCGTCTTTGGTCGCCGCTCGCAAGCGGCGAAACGCCTTTATACTCCACTCAGCGGAGAGGGGCACTAAGGAACTTTTTGCACTTCGTGCAGTTTGAATGGGGAGAACCTGCTGACAGTGGTTCTCCCCGGGATATCTGACGGTTATAATCGTCAATTATTTTGTTTTATTATTTACGATTTCTTCTTTTTAATATATACTTAATACACTTACTAAACTCAATTCCATAAAATAAGGTGATAGATAATGAAAGAACTTCGTCTTGCAGGCGTTATACGAGAATCTATTGTTGACGGGCCGGGAATACGGATGGTGATTTTTACACAAGGCTGTCCGCACCGCTGTGAGGGGTGTCACAATCCGCAAACTCACGATTTTGACGGTGGGTACATCAGTCATCCCGAAAACATTTTAAAGGCTATCGACCAAAATCCGCTGTTAAAGGGTGTCACCCTTTCGGGCGGCGAGCCGTTTATGCAGGCAGATGCACTTGCCGATTTAGCTATTGAAATTCACAAGCGAAAGCTTGATGTTCTGACATACTCGGGTTTCACCTTTGAGGAGATTACAGCAAGCTTTGAAAAGCACCCCGAAAGAAAAAGACTTCTTGAACAGACAGACTACCTCATTGACGGAAAATTTGTTATGGAGCTTAAATCACTGAATTTGCAATTCAGAGGTTCAACAAATCAACGCATAATTGATGTCAAGAAATCGCTTGAAAGCGGAAAAGCAGTTGAAATGTCCTTTTAAACATTTCAACTGCTTACACTGTTACTTATTTTTTATTAACGAATTCAAGTTACGCCAACCCCACAAAAGTCGCAGTAATGGCTATAAGCTCTCTGACATAAAATGTCGGAAGCAAATACCACGAGCATTTTGCCGGCACACTGCCGTAAGCAAGTTCTGCTTCTTTTACAATATTTGACGCTCTGTACTGGTGGAAAATATCGGTGACGATAGCGGTGTTTGTACTGAAATTGTTTTCCTCTATAATTTCCTTGCTGAATTTAATATTTTCAACGGTATTCACCGCTTTATCCTCCATATAAATTCTGTCGGGGTCAATGCCCATATCTACAAGGTAATCGTACATGCACTGTGCTTCGCTGATATTTTCATCATCGCCCTTACCGCCCGTAACAATGCAGGGTACATCGGGATTTTCGGAAAGATATTCGTAAGCCGCTTCTATTCTCTGTTTAAGCATAAGCGACGGGTGATCACCTCTCACCTGACAACCGAGAACTATCACTGTGCAATCGTCTTGAGGCTTTGTATGGTCTGCCTTTATGATAAGTCCCGTAAGAAAACCAACATAAAGAACACCGAGCACAAAAATCACGGCAACCGCCCACACGGTAAATTTTCCTAATTTATTCTTTTTCATACAGGCTACGATTTTTGAAAAGCTTTTATTTCCCCAAGTAACAAAAATCATAACAACACAAAAAATCGCACCGAGAATATTTCCTATATTAAGCACTCCGCCCAAAACGGGAAGCACAAAGGTCATAAGCAATAAAAAGAAAACTAAGCCAAGAAATTTCAGCAAAAATTTACCGAGCTTCCCCAAACCGTTCTTTTCCGTTTTTTTGCTCTCTTCACTCATAATATACACCCTTTTTACAAATTTTCTCCTATATTTTATCATACAACTAAAATTCTTTCTATCAACAGGTTGTGAATAATTATGAAATATTTTGTATATGTAATGTCAAACAAAAACAGAACATTATTTAAAACAAATATCACCGAAAACATTGAAGCCATGCTGAACGTCGAGCATAGCGTACACCGAGAGGTTTACAAAAAAAGCTCGGGGATTAATGAATTAATTTACAGCGAAGAATGTGAAACTCTTGATGCGGCGGTTAAAAGACGAGATGAGCTTAAAGCCTCGGCACGGGAATTGTTCTGCAAAAATTTATAATTTTTTAATCGAATTTTAATTTTATATATAATTTATTTTAATTTTAATTTGATATTGTATATCCATCAAAACAAGGAGTAGAACATAATGAAAAACAAAAGAAACACATTAGCAAACCGTATTTTAAGCAGTACATTAGCCTGTGTTTTGCTGACGGGAACGGTGCTTTCAAGCACTTTTACGGCTCACGCTCAGGAGGACGAAAGGGTGCTCCCCTCGGGAACCTCATACACGGATATTGCGGACGAAATCGAAAGCTTTGTATCTGAACACGAGGAAACGACCGCCGCCATGTTGGTATCGGTTTTTGATTCCGACGAAGTAATTTACGAAAATTATTTCGGCTGCACAGACATTGAAAATCAAGCTAAAGCCGACGAAAACAGCGTTATCGAATGGGGCTCGGTTTCAAAAACTCTCATTTGGGTCAGCGTTATTCAGCTTTGGGAGCAGGATAAAATTGATTTAGATGCCGACATCAAGACATACCTGCCCGACGGCTTTTTAACAAATTTGAAATACGACGAGCCAATCACAATGAAAAACCTTATGAACCATAACGCAGGCTTTCAAGAGGTTTTATCCGATTTATTCTCTAAAGAATATAACGGCTCCGACTTAGAGGCCTTATTAAGCAAAAATCAGCCACAGCAGATTTACAAGCCCGGCACCGTCACGGCATACTCAAACTGGAGCAGCACATTGGCGGCATATATCGTAGAGAGAATTAGCGGACAGACCTTCAGCGAATACGTTCATTCAAATATCTTTGAAAAACTCGATATGGAGCAGACAGCTATTCTCCCCGATTTATCCGACAATGAGTGGGTTAAAGCACAGCGAGATAAGCTTATGTGCTACACAACGACCTGCGTTTCCAAGGGAGATGCCTTTTACTACATTGGAATGTATCCTGCCGGAATGTGTACAAGCACTCTTAAAGATTTCCGTACATACGGACAAGCACTCATCACACAGCAGGAAGGTGTATTGTTTGAAAATGAAAGCACCTACAAAGAGCTTTACTCTGCAACCGATTACTGCGGAGATACGGATATAATCAAAAATTCCCACGGATTTTGGGCATTGCATTACAGTATTCCACTGCTTGGCCACGGCGGCAACACTGACGGCTGTTCCTCTTTTTTACTGCTTGACCCACAGTCCGAGGTTGGTATGGTTATAATGACAA
>JBGVDU010000273.1:0-4733 GCA_045119555.1 Acutalibacteraceae bacterium
GTTGTATCTCACGACTTGGTTAAATACGGACTTATTCCCGAGCTTGTCGGCAGAATTCCCGTAATCACAGCACTTCAGGGACTTGATGAGGATTCACTTGTCAGAATTCTTACTGAGCCTAAAAATTCGATAATCAAGCAATATACAAAGCTGTTTGCAATGGACGATATCAAGCTTAAATTTACGGATGATGCTTACAAAGCCATTGCCCAGAAGGCCATTAAGCAGCAGACAGGTGCTCGTGGCTTGCGTTCCATTTTGGAGGAGTTGCTAAATGAGCTTATGTTTACTTCTCCGTCCGACGAAACGATTGTGAAGATTACGATTAACGGTGATACAGTTAACGGCTTGGACGTCCCCGATATTGAGCGTGATTTGTCAAGAAGAATTCCCGTTGAGCTAAAGGACGAGAGTGCTCAAAAGGCAACACGCAAAAGAAAGAGCGACAGTGCTTCCTAAATTTGGTATAAATAATAACATTATGCTGTAACACTTTAGAGGGTGCATTTGTCCTTTAATTTGTTGCAGCTTTTTATTTTAATTTTCTTTTTAAGATTATTATTTCCCGATTGGAGGGTAGAGATATATGAACAAAAACGACATTATATCAGGTGTTAAAAATTTCGATTTTGAACCACTCGGTGAATTGCCCGTTTTGGCACTTCGTGGACTTGTGGTTTTTCCTGATTCAATTATACATTTTGATGTTGCAAGACCCGGCTCCGTAGCGGCAGTAAATGCGGCGATGAAAGCAAATCAGCTCCTTTTTGTTACAACACAGAAGGATCCGCTTAAAAGCCGACCTGATGTTGACGACCTGTACGAGGTAGGCACTGTCGTAAAAATCATGCAGACAGTCCGTCAGCCCGACGGTACAACCAAGGTAATCGTTGAGGGACAAAGCCGTGCGGTTGCTATTGATATGAAAAAGACAAAGTCGCATTTCCAAGGTGAAATTGTTACTTTGGTGAATAAAAATGAAGAACCCGAGGTTGAGCAGGTTGCATTAATGCGAGTTATAAAGGAGGTTTTTGAGAGCTATGTCGAATTATCTCCGAAAATTCCCAATGATATCCTTTTCAAGGTTGAGCTTTGCAATTCGCCGAGCAAGCTTGCAGACTTTGTTGCAAATAACATTATAATCGACTTTGTTACAAAGCAGAGAATCCTTGCCACATTTGATTTGACCGAAAGACTTGATTTTATTTTCGATACACTCAATAAAGAGGTTGCGATTCTTGAGGTGCAGACAAGAATTGCAGATAAAGCCCATGAGCACATGGACGAAAGCCAAAAGGAATATTTCCTGCACGAGCAAATTCGAGCTATTCGTGAAGAGCTTGGTGAAGACGATATCGACGATGAGTTGGAGGAGTATAAGGAGCAGATTCTTTCTTTAAAGGTTGATTCCAAAATCACGGAGCAGCTGATGAAGGAATGCGGCAGACTTCAAAAGCTTCCCGAGGCGTCACAGGAGTCTTTTACAATTCGTATGTATCTTGACACTTGCCTCGAGCTTCCGTGGGATAGATCATCTCAGGATAAGATTGATATTGCGGCGGTGACTAAGGCTCTCGATAAGCATCACTACGGCTTGGACAAGGTAAAGGAACGCATTGTCGAATACCTTGCCGTAAGAAAGCTTATGCCGGAGGTTAAGGGGCAGATTATTTGTCTTGTAGGCCCTCCGGGTGTAGGTAAAACGTCGATTGCCCAGTCTATCGCTTCTGCCATTCACCGAAAGTCAGAGCGTATAGCACTCGGCGGTGTTCACGATGAAGCTGAAATCAGAGGTCACAGACGTACATATATTGCGGCAATGCCGGGCAGAATCATTTCTGCTATTAAGTCGGCAGGTACAAATAACCCCGTTCTTATTCTTGATGAGATCGACAAGCTTGCTTCCGACTACAAGGGCGACCCGACAAGTGCTTTGCTTGAGGTTCTTGACCCCGAGCAGAACAGCACCTTCCGTGATCATTATATAGACCTGCCGTTCGATTTGAGCAAGGTAATGTTTATCACAACAGCGAATGATCCGTCTATGATTCCTGCCCCCCTAAAGGACAGAATGGAAGTTATAGAAATCGGCAGCTATACTCGTGAAGAGAAATTTTACATTGCCAAAAAGCATCTTGTTCCGAAGCAGCTTAAAAACAACGGCTTGACAGCGAAAAACCTTAAATTTTCAAATTCCGCACTCTATGCTTTGATTGACGGCTATACCCGTGAGGCAGGTGTGCGAAATCTTGAAAGAAAAATTTCCTCCGTTATGAGAAAGGTTGCAAAAAAGGTTGCAAGCGGCGAAGCAGAGGAAATCTTGAAGATTGACGATAAGAATATCGAAGAATATCTCGGCCCGAGAAAGTTTAAAGAAGACAAGCTTTCCGATAAAAACGAGGTAGGACTTGTAAACGGACTTGCGTGGACGGCAGTCGGCGGAGAAACTCTCCCGATTGAAGTTGCTGTTGTGCCGGGTACGGGCAAAATTGAGCTTACCGGCTCACTCGGTGACGTTATGAAGGAATCGGCAAAAATTGCCGTAACCTGCGTCAGAACAAGAGCTGAACAGCTTGGAATTGACCCCGAATTTTACAAGAAAAGCGATATACATATCCATGCACCCGAGGGTGCTGTTCCGAAGGACGGTCCGTCGGCGGGTATCACAATGACCACGGCTATCGTTTCTGCTCTTACATGCAAGCCTGTAAACAGGGTTGTTGCAATGACGGGAGAAATAACTCTCCGAGGTAAGGTGCTTCCGATAGGCGGCTTGAAGGAAAAGTCAATGGGTGCCTACAAAATGGGTATTAAAACGATTATCATACCTAAGGATAATGAATCCGACCTCTACGAAATAGACAGCGTAGTCAAGGAGAATGTAAATATAATTCCCGTTGAAACGATTGACGAGGTTCTTGAGATTGCATTTTCTTTAGATAAAAAATACGAAAAGCCATCAGCGGCAAAGTCAGCTAAGCCGAAGAAATCTTCAAAGAAATCCGAGCCAAAGCCGACAGACACCGCAAGTGTATGACAGGAGTAGTAAAATGAATTTCAACAAAGCGGAGTTTGAGTTTGCTGCGGGTAATGCCTCACAGTTGCCCGAGTCCACTATGCCCGAGGTTATTTTCTCGGGAAGAAGTAATGTAGGAAAATCATCGTTGATTAATAAGCTTGTAAACCGAAAGGCACTCGCAAGAGTCAGTGCCACTCCGGGTAAGACAGCTACTATTAATTTTTTCAAGGTTGACAAGTTTCACCTTGTCGATTTGCCCGGTTACGGCTATGCTAAGGTTTCTCATGCCGAAAAAAGACGCTGGGCGGAGCTTATGGAGGGATATTTCAACCAAGAACGTAATTTTTCATTGGTTGTTCAAATCGTAGATATGCGACATTCCCCAACGGCAGATGATATGAATATGATTGAATATCTCAGTGCAAACGGTTTTCCCTTTATTATAGTTTTTACCAAAAAGGACAAGCTGAAAAAAACTCAGCAGGCAAAGCGTTTAGAGGAGTTAAAGACAGAGCTTGCAGACTATCCGAATGTTCCTATGTTTCCGTTTTCCGCAGTGAACGGTGACGGGGCAGAAGAGATAAGAGCGACAATAGAAGAATATGTCAACGATACGCTTGCCTACATTAACGGCGAAGAGTAATTTTAATTTTTCCCTTGAAAGTCTTTTAAATATGAAGGCTTTCAGGGGAATTTTTTATATCTTAATATTTGTATCTCTGTTTCGTTGGGTGAAACATGAATTACAAATCGGAACGGTTTTTCGAGTTATATTAAAAACAAAAATCACTGCGTTATTGTACAAGTGGCTGAGTGAATAAGCTGATAATTCTTTTTCGTAACAGACAGTTAATAAATATTTGTCAAAATCTGATGTATAAGTGTTTTTGTTCAAATTTATAGTTGTGCTGTTTTTACAAATATTTTTTTGATTTTGAACAGTATTTTAACGAACTTTTTTGCCGAATTTTGTAGAAAAAAAGGGGAATATGTGTTAAAGTATTATGGTGCTATTAGAGGCCGAAAGACTTGGGTTTATCAATTTATAATTGCTGTGAACTGACCTTTTTGTCTAATAGCCTGTAAAACATTTTCAATACAACACCGCAGATTAAGATGACAGCTGCATACGTTTTGCTCACATCTTTTTCGCCTGTCCGAAAAATAACCGATATATTTCCCGTGAAGGAAATTAACGGACGTTTGACGAAAATCCTGCTTGCATAACGCAAGCTGCTTTTTGCGGCATTGTTTGATTTACTGTCATTAAAAGAGGAGGATTAGTATGGCAGCACAAATTGCGGCACTCGTCATTTTTGTAGTGATGTTTGCACTTATTATTTCCGAAAAGGTAGAGCGGCACTTTGTTACTCTTGCGTGTGCATTGCTGACGATTATTTTAGTTTTCGGCGTATGTATGCACAGTCCGAGTGCAATTATGGAAACGCTCAACGTTCGGTCTATTTTCACAGTTGACTTTTGGTACCAAGCAGGGGAAGCGTCTGAAAGCTCAAGCGGTATTAACTGGGCAACTATTATTTTCATTGCGGGTATGATGGTTATGGTTGAGGGAATGGCTAAGGTAGGCTTTTTCCGATGGCTTTGTATGACTATCGCAAATCTTGTAAAGTATAAAACGATTCCTATTTTTATAACATTTATGCTTATGTCGTTTGTGCTTGCGATGTTTATCGACAGTATTACGGTTATTCTT
>JBGVDU010000274.1:0-15858 GCA_045119555.1 Acutalibacteraceae bacterium
TCAGCTTACCCTTATGGTTTTGAACTATCATTTGTGCCATTGACAAGCCTATACCGTAGCCTCCCGTTTCGGAATTTCTGGAGGAATCGCTTCTGTAAAATCTGTCAAAGAATTTCGGCACATTTGCCTTATCAAGTCCTGCACATGTATTTGAAACTACAATGCATGCTCTTTTTGATTTATTATAAAGCCTAACATAAATTTCACGGCGGTCGTCGGTGTATTTTATTGCATTATCAAGCAAAATACTCACAAGACGAACTATATCCTCAAGGTCACCCATTACACTCACATTCGGAGCAATATCCGAGGTTAAACGAATATTTTTCGCCTCTGCCGGCACTCGGAAGGATTCAACGGAATTATAAACAATTTCCGTTAAAACGATTTTTTGCTTTTCCTTTTCGGAAAGCACCTGTTCGTCCATTTTTGAAAGCTCTATAAGTCCCTTGACAAGCACGCTCATACGCACGGTTTGATTTTTGATATTCGTAAGCCATTTGTTTTCACCGTCAATCATCTCCATAACCTCGGCATTTGATTGAATGATTGCGATTGGCGTTTTCAGCTCATGGCCTGCGTCGGTAATAAACCGTCTTTGCTTTTCTCTGTTCTCTTCAAACGGTCTGATAATTCTCTTCGACAGTATCATCAGAAGTATAAATACAATTACAATACAAGAAATAATCGTTAGAAAAGTAATTGAAAGCAGCGTATTCACCGTTGATAAATCAGTTTGACAATCGACTACAATAATCATTTCGCCGTAGTCGCTTTCAAATCGTCCGTAACGGTATGTATCAACATACCCCCTGTCCTTGTCGGAATTGATTATGGTATTTATCTGCATCTCCACTCGGTCGATGTTATTTATTGCTATATGACTGTAATCCGCACTGATAATCGCACTTTCCTCATTTACAATAGCCACATAATAGCGTGTTTCATACGGTGTTTCATCATGGATATCGTCCTTCGGAGAAAACATACGGCTTCGGTCATTTTTATCCTTATCAAAAATTCGCATAATCGGGAAAGAGCCGCCGTTTTCGTATAAGACATCTATAATCTGATCTACTCTCAACGAAAGCTGTGCACGCAGTGTGATATTTACCGCCGTGAATGCGACAATGAGCGTTACCGTCATAGAAATTATGGCGAGCAATATGAACCTTATCTTGAGCTGTTTAAGCATTCTTAACAGCCTCCAAAATATATCCACGGCCTCTCAATGCCGAGATTTGGATATTTGCATCAAGTGCACCAAGCTTTTTTCTCAGATAAGAAATATAAACCCAAACCACATTCATTTCGGCTTCGCTCTCGTAGCCCCAAATTCTTGTCATAAAGCTTTCCGTTGAAATGGGGCGTTCCTTGCTTTTCATCAGCATTTCCATCATAAGGTACTCCTTTTTGGAAAGTCTGATTGAACCGCTTTCACTGCTTAACTCATACGACGAACGGTTAAGGCTTATATTGCCCATTTTCAATTCATCAGGCACAAATTCACCCGAACGGCGAACCAATGCTCCCACCCTTGCGATAAGCTCGGGCATTGCAAAGGGCTTTGCAAGGTAATCGTCCGCACCTAAATTAAGTCCCTCAACCTTGTCTGAAACCTCTCCCTTTGCCGTAAGCAGCATTACGGGGGTGTTTATTCCCGCACTGCGTGTTTCGGACAGCACCTGCAAGCCGCTCAGCTTCGGCATCATAACGTCAAGAATGATTCCGTCGTACTTCTCGTTCATTATATAATCCAATGCCTCTTCTCCGTCATACACTGCGTCCACTATATAGTTTTTATGACGCAGAACTTCCGCAACGGCATCGGACATCGCTCTCTCGTCCTCTGCATACAATATCTTCATTTACTATCCCTCCGCTGATTATCTCGCTCAGCGTCTGCAAGGACAAATCAACAGCCGCCAACTCATCCGCACAACGCTTTAGCTCGTCAACGATTATCTTTTCGTCAACAACCATTTTTTTATACTTCATTCTGTGTTCAACGCTTGCCCAAGTATCCATGGCAATCGTTCTTATCTGAATTTCCACAAAGATATGCTCACCGTTCTTGCCGATATCGGAAAGAATTTCGCATATAATGTGGTAGCTTCTGTAACCGTTTCTTTTCGGGTGGTTGATGTAATCCTTTTCTTCAAGCACACGAATCCCCGGTATTTGTCTGATGTACCCTGCCACAGCCTCGACATCCTCCAAAAATGAGGTAACAATTCTGACACCTGCCGCATCATAAACCTTACTTACGGCATTTTTCGCATTAATTTCCAGACCGTGTTTTTTCAGCTTCTCCGTCATGCTGTCGGGCGATTTAATCCTGTACTTGACATTTTCAATAGGATCTCTGCCGTTTTTCTCAATACATCTTTCGCTGATTTTCTGAGTCTGTGCCAAAACATACTCAACTGCACCGTTTAAATAATACAAGTAATCTCCGTAAAACTCCCCTGCATCCTGTGACACTGCAATCTGATTCATATACTTTTGTCTCCTTAATTTATCGCAATTCATATACCAAAAAATCCGCAGCAGAACAGCTTCGATTTATAAACCGATATGCCGAAACCGTTCTAATCTACGGCTAATATTAAAAGGTAAAAGTAAACCGCCAATTTAATTTTTATGAATATATTTTAAATTAAATTACCAATTACTTTTGTCGCATTGTGACAATTCTGTAAAATAAATAAATGAACCGATTTTATGCCGTTTTATAAAGCTTGCTTCGGAAAGTTTTCAACATTCTTATGAAGCAATAAGGAAAACTTATCTGAAATTTTTAAGAAAATCAATCGCCCAAGCATCGTCTATAATGTATATTCTGTCCTCATCACACTCCGCTTTAGAGCCGTAGCGGCAGGCGAGGTCATCATAAAAGTTTTTGGTAAGCCTTGCAACAAGTGCCTTGCCTCCCTCGGTGTACATTTCAATTTTAAATTCGCCGCTGCTTTCTCCGTTTGTAAAATATGCCGCCGCAATCTTGTCACTGCCGCACTGCTGTTGTGCCGACTGTATGTAGGCTATTTTTGCGATTTCTACGATTCTGTCATCAAGACCGCTGTCAAAAATCATTATTTTCTCCCTAAGCCTAAAGCTGTCACGCACAATTCTTTGGCGGTAGTCCTTGTCAATATCCTCGTTATACTCGCTTAGTTCGGTTTTACTGCTTTTATAATAATCGGTAACATGCTCGATTTCCTTATCATCGAAAACAAGCCAAATCATAATCTTGTTTTTTGTGTCGTTATAAAGCACAGGGTAGCCGATGGTAGTTTCTTTTCCACAGCCTTCGCACTTAATGTTGAAAAGCGTTCCGTCCAAAAGCTTTGCCTTTTGCACCGGATTTTTCTCGCCGTTTATGGCACTCCATTGCTCAACTTCAAAAGCTTTACCGCATTTCGGGCAATTAACGGTAACTTTATTTCTCATAGACATATTTAATCTTCCTTTTTAAGATTTGATTTATATTTTTGGGGGACTTAAATCCTGTTAATCAATTATATAATGTTTTTAAAGAGATAACAAGTGTGACGTGTTTGAAAAAATATAACGAAGTATTTACTATTTGAGTAACAGGAAACAGACCGCATACTCGCTAAGAGTGAATAACTTTTTTAATTAAACAAAATGCCGTTATACGGCATTTTGCGGAGGGAATATATTGTTAAGGGCTTTGCCCTTAAAACCCACCAAAGGCTCTGCCTTTGGAATCCGCAAGCCTTTGAAAAGGCTTGAGCGAAACTTTAAATGTGTAAATGCTCTTATTGCAAATTATATATCCTTTTGCTTATAATAAGTTTAAAATTGCGACAATATTTAAAAAATTCCGATAATATTAAAAAATGCCGACAATATAAAAAATCCTCCTTCAATACTATTAACGCATCGAAAGAGGATTTTTGGGGGATATTCACCCAATTATTAATCACTCAAAAGCACCGCACCACACAAAGCACTTTTGAGTGTTAAAATCTAATCTTTAAACAGTCAGATTCTTGACATAATGATTTCTACCATTTCGCCAACGTCCTTCATTGTAGAAACCTCACCCATTTTGAACTTCATGCCGAATTCCTTTTCTACTGCGGCGATAAGGTTGATATGCTCAAGGCTGTCCCAATCGTCAATATCGTCCGCTGTTGTAAGGTCATCAACCTCGATTGTATCATCATCGAATACATCTTGGAAAACTTCGTTTAATCTTTCGTAAATCTCTTCTTCGCTCATTGTTATTCCTCCGTTTTTATAAAATTATTGCTCACTTTCGTTGCCGTGAACCTTGATAACATGATTTCTCTGCTCATAATCCGCAACATTCAACTGCCATACAGTATTGCCCTGCTCGTCTTCGCTTATTTTATCAAAGCCGAAAGTCTTATAAAGCTCCTTAACCATACCGTTTTTCGCTGTCGGATAGTAGTAACCCTTAATCGTTTCGATACCCTGCTCCTTACATCTCTCGACAAGTCTGTCGAGCATAGCAAGCTCCATATCTCTTTTAAGAACTCGACAGCTCATAAGCCACAAGTCCATATTTAAAACATTGCCGTCTTTTTTACCGATTACCACGGAAACAACACCGTTATCTCCGAATTTATCAATAAGCTTTCCGTAAAGGCGAATATACTCATCGCTTGCGAAAACCTCTTCCATTTCGGCAGTAGTGTAACGCTTTGTTGTCACGTTGAACTGATTACTCTTATTTGAAAGCTGAGTAATTCTCTGAATGTACATCGGGGTAAAGTCATCAATTACAGCGTTCATATCAAGGCTCAGCAAATAATCCTCGTAATTTTCAAAGGTTGCCTGCTGTGCCGCTCTCTGAACATTTGCCTTGTACATTTCGTTACGCTTCAAGTCATCCTCGCTGAAGGTTGTTACCTCGAAGAAGCCGCTTCTGTCAAGTGTTTGAATGTAATTCTCAACACCGTCCATTGTCGGAGCACAAACACCCTTTAGCTGTGCCTTTACAATCTCTCTTTCTGCGGGGTTATCGTCCACAAAAACGATAGAATCGGGCAAAATATTAAGCTGTGCGGCTGTTTCCGCAATATTTCTGTCTTTGTTTTCCCAGTTAGCCTTGATAATGATAAAATCATCGGGTTTCAAAACTCCCTCGGGGTGGTTAAGACCTGCAATAGCGTTTTCCTCATCATTTTTGGAGCAAACGGTAAGCATGATGCCTAAATCCTTTTGAGCCTTGATGTAGGACTGAAATTCGTAGTAGCTTTGTGAAACTCCCGTTTCCTGTCCGATTTGAATATGCTCAACACCGTCATCGCCGACAACTCCGCCCCAAAGTGTGTTATCCAAATCAAGAGCCAATGCCTTTTTATTTTTGCCGAAAACAGACTTAACTATATTTGCAATGTTAAAAGCAAGCTCGGGTATAGCCTCAAAGCAGAGAGCGTATTTGTACATATTCCAATAAAGCGGATTTGCCCACTCCTTCAAGCCGTAGCTTGCGGAGATATAGTTAATATCATTAATATAGAAATTACCCGTCTGCGAGCTGTAATCATAGAACAGCATATTAAGTCGGCTTATAAAATTTTCTCTTCCTCGGTAGTCACTGCAATCCTTATTGCCCATTAAACGGTAAAAAGGCATTTCAAAGTTATTCTGAATAATGGGACAATGGAAACGATCGCTTATTGCCTGCCACATCTGCTTAAAGCGGTCAAACTCCTTATTAAGAATTGCCGTAACCTCTTCGGGCTTATCCGTTACTCTCGGATATTCCGTTATATTTCTGTTAGTTGTATGAATAAAAACGATGTCGGGGTTAAAGCCTGCAAGCTCATCACCCGGGAACATTGCGTCCTGCCAATACTGAGCGTATTCCGACTGATAAAAAATCGGTTCAATTCCCATATTTAACAGGAAAAGCTCCATAATGGAAACTATATCGTTGGTTGTAGAACCGCCGAGCACCGCAATACGTTTTTGAAGGCGTGTTGTGCCGTCCGCAAGCAGAGTTCTCTTTATAGACTTGCGTTTCTTCATAATGTATGCGGAATCAAAGGGGTATTCAAGTTCAAACATACTGTCACCTCACCGATTATATTGTACAGTCGGAAAGCCGAGTTTTGTTATTAGCCTCCGCTTTTCCGACTGCCTTTTTTATAAATTAATAATAGTAGTCCTCTGTGTAGCCTGTGTCATATCCGCCGTCACCGTAACCCGTATCACCGTAATCGTCGGTGTATGTGTCATCGTAATAGGTATCCTCATAGGTGTCATCATAGTAATTTTCACCTGTATATGTGTCGTCCCCTGCGTATGACTCAGACTGTGTATCGTCCGACCATTCCTCCGAGCTTACTTCCTCAGAGCTTGTTTCCTCCGAAGATACTTCTTCGGTTATATCGCTGACAGAGCCGCTCTGTGTTCTCAAATTCTCAAGATTATCGGCATTTGTGCCTACTGCCGAGTAACTGCACATTGTAAAGAGCAAATCGGTTATGCCCATTTCCTTAACAAAGTCAACGAGATTCAACTCGAAATAACGCATATCTATAACGTAAATTTCGGAGAAGGAATTTACATAGAAAGGAATTTCTGCATTACCGTAGCTGTCCTTAACAACGCAAAGCTTTCTGCCGTTATTTACATCTGTGGTAACCTTAGTAACGTAGCCGTCGCCACCCATATATGTCATATAAAGACTGCTCGTATCGCCGACATTTTGGAGAAGCTCTCCCGAATACTGATATACATAGCTTTGACTGTAATATTCGGTTGTATAGCTGTTCTTCGGCTTGTAATAGACGAAAGTTTCGGGATCGTTGAGCAAATCTGCGTTGTTGTCGGTAAATGAATACATAGTACCCACATATCCGTCAACAGAAACCTTTTCATACTTAGAAATATCCGCAAAGGAAACGCCTGCCGACTTAGCAAAGGCTTGTGCGGCATAGTACGCACCCAAGGACATCCAGTGATGGTCAGTTCTTGTATAGATATCCTCATCTGTATGCTTTGCAAGCACCGAAACCGCATCAACCGCCGTTACGCCGTTTAGCTGACTGTTGATGTTGTTAATGCTGTCGGCTTGACTTGCGTTGTAGTCGCTGAAATTCGACGGAGTATAATACTCACTCGGTGTCGGTATAACCATTGAATAAACTCTGACTCCCGGCAAATCAGCGGCTACATTATTAACCGATGCCGCATATACGTCGCCCGAGCCGCCGCCAAACATTGACATTGCTCTGTAATGACCGTCCATATATACAACAATTTGACCGTTCGTGTACACACCGTCAGCTATTTCCTGACCCTTCGGTTCTTCGGAATCCGTATCTTTTTCTGTATCGGTATTGTTTTTATCGTTTTGAGAAACTGTACCGCTCTGTGAAACAGTTGCTGTTTTGTCATCGGTACTGCTTTCAACAGGCTCACTGTCATTGTTATTTACAACAGTCATTTGACCTGATACCTGCACATCATTATATTTAATACCCAAGCACTTTAAAAGTCTGCTTGCAGTCTGCTTTAATTCATCTCTGTAAGGTACGGTATCGTCAAAATAATTTGCTATTTCAGCGGTATATTCACCGCTCCAGTAGCTGCTCCAAGAAAATTCGGGGAATGTAGCCAAAGTTCTCTTTTCAAGGTTTGACACCGTAGATCTCGGAAGAACAAGCATACACACAATAAGCACCAAATATACAGGCACAATTATAACAAGAGAAATAAGCCTGCACCAAAAGCGGGTATCGCTTTTTTGTCTGTTTTCCGCCTCAACAGCCTTTTTATCGACCGACTTTTTATCGTCTGCCGTGTTATTTGATTTATCTCGAGCCATAAGGATTCTCTCCTTTCGCATTTATATAGTTTTAGAATCTAAAGTAAAGGAACGGATTGCTTGTTGCGTCCACAAGGAGAAGACTGCACACCACAAGCAAGCCCAAGCAATAAACAACCTTGCACATTTGTCCGACAGCAACGGTGTTTTTGTTCTTGTCCACAAGCTTGTTTACAAGCATTCCTATCGGGAAGCAAGCCAAAATGCCTGCCGCAATAAGGAAGCAGTTATTTACTGCTGATGTAAGAGAAATTGTATCCGTCAAAGCGTTTCCGTTTGCACCGACTAAGTTTTTGAAGAAGTTTCCAAGCTGCTTCAAATCCTCAAAGTAGAAAATACCGAAGCCGATTATAATTACAATTTTACTGTAAATATGGCTTATAACAGCTGGGAGCTTTTTCATTCTCTTTTTGCCGACAAGCTGTTCAATAAGAATAAATATACCGAAGTAAAGACCCCAAATTATATAGTTCCACGAAGCACCGTGCCACAAGCCTGTGCTGAACCAAACAAGGAACAAATTCAGGTAAACTCTTCTTTTTCCGCCGATCGGCACATACAAGAGGTAATCTCTGAAGAACGAACCGAGCGAAATATGCCATCTCTGCCAGAACTCCGCAATATTGCGGCATATAAACGGGTGATTAAAGTTTTCATCGAAATGGAAGCCGAATATTCTGCCCAAGCCGATAGCCATATCGGAATAACCGCTGAAATCGAAATAAACGTACATCGCATAAACGATAACGGTGTACCATGTGCCGAACACGGAAAGTCCCGAAATATCCTGCCCGAAGAAGGTTTCCACAATAGTCCAAAGATTATTTGCCAAAATAACCTTTTTTGCAAGACCTATCATAAAACGGCAAGCACCCTCATTGAGGTCCGTAATGGTTGTTTTTCTGTTGTCAATTTCCTTTTCAACAACGCTGTAACGAACAATCGGGCCTGCGATAAGCTGAGGGAAAAGTGAAACGAACAGCAAAAATTTAAAGTAATTTTTCTGAACCTTAACCTGATCCCAATAGCAGTCGAGTATATACGAAATAATCTGGAATGTATAGAAGCTGATGCCTATCGGAAGCGTTATCTCGGGTACGGGGATATCGACAGGAAGAATCAAATTAAGATTTTCCACAATAAAGCCCAAATACTTGAACACAACAAGCATACCCAAGCTGTACACAAGAGAACCTGCAACGGCAAGCTTGCCGTAAGCGTCCTCTCGGTGCTTCTCTATTACCAATCCAAGCAGCCAATTTATAACGGTGCTTAAAATAAGCAACAGAACAACCGTAGGTTCACCCCAAGCGTAGAAAACCAGGGAAAAAATTATCAAAACAGTGTTTCTGTATGTAATATTCTTACATGCGAAATAGAACACCAAGCACGCAGGAAGAAAAATATACAGAAAGAATAAATCCGCAAAAACCATACTGTTCTCCTTTTCTTTCAAAACTTCAATATATGTAAATCAGTCATCGTTAATTAAACAGACAACCGAAAAATCAAGAATCATATTCTTTACAATTATAATACAACAACCGCCAAAAAGCAACAAAATCGCATTAAATTAGTTACAAAAACTTAAACAAAAGGAAATTGAAACTCCCATCAATTACTATAAAGAAATACTAATCCGTTTTATCATTCCTAATTTAGGTAAAAAAATACCGCAAAAAACACATATTAAATTTCCATTTTCCAACTTATTAAACAATTCTTGAATTTGACATAAATCGGTTGACACACACGCTTTATAAATGTTAAAATTGACTAAATAATATAAATGTCAGGAGGAATTCCTAATGCCACAGTGGCTTAATAATTCAGTATTCTATCAGGTTTACCCGCAGTCCTTCTGCGACTCAAACGGTGACGGCATCGGTGATTTGCAGGGACTTATTTCAAAGCTTGATTATATCAAGGATTTAGGCTGTAACGCAATTTGGCTTAATCCCGTTTACGATTCACCTTTTATGGACGCAGGCTATGACGTTCGCAATTATTATAAAATTGCACCGAGATACGGCACAAATGAGGACGCTAAGCAGCTTTTCGAGGAAGTTCACAAGCGTGACATGAAGCTTCTTATGGACCTTGTTCCCGGCCATACATCAGATACCAACGAATGGTTTACTCAGAGCAAGCAGCCGACTAAAAACGAGCTTTCCAACCGTTATATCTGGACAGACAGCGTGTGGGAAGCTCCGCCGCAGTACCGCCTGCAGTGCGGTATTACAGACCGTGACGGCAACTATCTTGTAAATTACTTCTCCTCTCAGCCTGCACTCAACTACGGCTTCTATGAGGTTACTCACCCTGCTTGGCAGCTTCCTGTAAATCACCCCGACTGTCTGAGAACGGTTGAGGCTATCAAGGACGTTATGCGTTTCTGGCTTGATATGGGCTGTGACGGCTTCCGTGTTGATATGGCTGATTCTCTCGTCAAAAACGATGATGACAAAATCGCAACCGCCGCTATCTGGGCAGGTGTGCGTGAGATGATGGATAAGGACTACCCGAACTGTGCTCTCGTTTCCGAGTGGTGTCACCCGATTCGAGCAATCAACAAGGGCGGTTTCCACATGGATTTTTACTTAGACCACAAAGGAAACGGCTATTCCACCGCTTTCAGAAACTTTAACTACGAAACAGGCGAGCAGGAAAGCTTTTTCAGCAAGGAAGGCAAGGGCGACATCACCGTTCTCACAGACGAGTTCACCGCTAACTATGAGGCTGTTAAGGATAACGGTTACATCAGCTTTTTCACCTGTAACCACGACAACCCGAGAATGTCCGCTTGGTATGATGAGCTTGAACTCAAGATTAATTTCTGCACTATCTTCACTCTGCCCGGTGTTCCGTTCCTTTACTACGGCGATGAAATCGGCATGCGTTATATGAGCGAGCTTACAAGCAAGGAGGGCGGCTTCAGCCGTACAGGCTCCCGTACTCCGATGCAGTGGACAAACGGCAAGAACAAGGGATTTTCAACAGCCGACGCCGACAAGCTTTATTTGCCGGTAGACAGCAGAGAAAACGCCCCGACAGTGGAAGCACAGCAGGCAGACGAAAATTCGCTTTATCATACTGTTAAAAATATTATCAAAATCCGTAAGGAAAACCCCGAGCTTTGCGGAAACGGAGATTTCGAGGTGCTTTACGCAGAAAAGAACAAGTACCCATTCATCTTCCGCAGAGGTTCATTTGTAATTGCAGTAAACCCGAGTGCAACGGAAGTAAGCGTACCATTCGCTTATGAGATGAAGGAAAGCGTTTACGCTATCGGAAACACAACCGTTGCAGACGGCAAAATTACACTCGGCGGTCAAAGCTACTGCTTGATGAAAATTTAATTATACGGGGTAGCACAATGAGAGAGGATATTTGCACAATACCGATTAATGACGTCTTTCTGCCCCGTGACGGCTGTCCGCTTTGCAGAATGAGAGATATGCTCGAAGACCGTTCCACCCAATACATCACAGGTGCGGCAATGATGGAGCCAGATGTCCGCATAAAGACTAATGAAAAGGGCTTTTGTCACCGTCACTTCGGTATGATGTTAAAGTGCGGCACAAGGCTTTCAAATGCCTTGATTCTTGAAAGTCATCTTGATAAGCTTAAAACGGAAATGATTCCCAAGGACGTTAAGGGCAAGCCTGACAAGAAAAAAATTGCATCTATCAGAGCACTTCAAAAAACCTGCTTCGTATGCGAACAGGTTGAATGGGGCATGGCTCACATGTATCAGACAATTTTCAACAGCTACGCAACGGACTTGGAATTTAAAAAGCTTTACAATGACCAGCAGTTTATTTGCATGGAACATTATGCCGACTTAATCTCTGCGGCGGCAAACAGAGGCATTCCGTCAAAGATATTGCCCGAGTTTTACAGCGACACCGCAAGGCTTGCGGGCGGATATCTTGAAACGCTGAAGGCTGATGTTACTCACTTTTGTTCAATGTTTGATTACAGAAGCAAGGGGCAGGATTGGGGCAACTCAAAAGATGCCATTGAGCGTTCGATTGAATTTTTGACTTCACGAAGAATCGGCGACAATGCCGAACAGGAATAATGCTATGGTTATAAGCGGTATAAAGGATTTTGATTTGGCACAAACGCTCGACTGCGGACAAGCATTCCGATGGAGGGAGCAGGAGGACGGTTCGTTTGTCGGTGTTGCACACGGTAAGCTTATTACTTTCAAAAAAGATGAAGATATACTGACAGTAGACGGTGCAACGGAGGAGGAATTTCAATCCATTTGGAGAAATTACCTCGACTTAGACCTTGACTACGGCAGTATAAAATCCGAGCTTTCCGCACTTCACCCCATTTTAAGTGAAGCGGCACAGTTTGCTCCCGGCATAAGAATTCTCAATCAAGAGCCGTGGGAGGCACTTTGCTCTTTTATCATTTCTCAGAACAACAATATTCCGAGAATTAAAGGAATTGTCGAGCGGCTTTGTCAAGGCTTCGGAGAGCAAATAAAGGACGATTTCCATACATTTCCGTCAGCCGAAAAAATAGCCTCTTTATCACCCGAGGACTTAGCACCTATAAGGGCAGGCTTTCGGGCAAGGTACATCATAGACGGAGCACAAAAAATTGCAAGCGGAGAAATTGACCTCGAAGATGTTCGCAAAATGGAAATTGAACAAGCAAGGCAGGAGCTTATGAAGATAACGGGAGTAGGCGTAAAGGTTGCAGACTGCACATTGCTTTACGGCTTACACCGACTTGACTGCTTTCCGCTTGATGTATGGAGGAAAAGAGCAATGGCAACGCTTTTCCCTGAAATGAAGCCGAGTGATTTCGGTAAATACGGCGGTATCGCACAGCAGTATATTTTTCATTACAGCCGTATGCACCCCGAATTGTTTGAAGATTAATATATTATTTTATCAAATAAAGCCAATACAGAACACAGCTGTATTGGCTTTATTTCTATATGTTTTTTAATTTTACGTTACCTTTCCCTTGCCCGTATGCAAAAGAAATTTGATGAACCCATTAAAATAGTGGGGAGCACTTATATTAATATAATTGGGTGTCTGATTACCGTTTTCAATCGGCTCTCGGCACATCTTCTCGGATCGCTTAGGTAGATTTCATGGTGATATCTGCCGTTTGAAAAATCCTCCTTATAACCGTTTTCCTTCGCAAAGCTTTTCATAAGCTGTATCGTTTCGGGCTCGTTGTCATACGAGCCTATGTGCATACACTGAACACATATACCCTCATCAACAGTCAAAAACTCAACGCTTGAAAAGTCTTTATTTTTCTTTTCCTCGGCAGTCTTTACCGCCCATTCAAAATCCTTTTTCGTAACAAAATCGGGCAATCTGATAACCGAAATAAAATTAAAGCCGTCTTTGTTTGCGTAATCAATCCCGTCAATTCCGTCCTGCCACCAAAAGCCTTCGAGCGGCGGCACAACATACTCAAAGTATCCGTCGATTTTATAGTCACCCTTGTAACTCATTTTTATTGTAAAGGCTATCGAATACAGAAGCTCTATGGACTTTTTGTATTCGCCGTTTTCCTTATTCGGGTCACCCTTTCCTCTGACGGCTATGTAATTCATCTTAGGAAAAGTCACGATTGACGGCATCTTTTTCGGCATATAAAATTCCTTGTATTCCTTTTTGAAATCAAATGACATTTATACTCTCCCCTTATTTATATTCCTTTTTATAGCTTTCGTTTTTAAGATCCCAATATTCCATATACGGTTTTGTTAATTCGTAATTCCAAGAGTAAATCAAGCTTGGTGTAAACTCCACCAGTACCTCGCTCTCCAAATTCGAGTACGATTTATACGAAAGATAAAAATACTTTTTGTACAGCTTTGCAAAAAATGAATTTTTCTCATCAAGCGGCTTTCCTATAAATCTACATTCGCCCTCAATAGAAAAATTATCCACACACAAAGCGGCATTGGGATTTTCTGTAAGCTGTCTGTATTTTAAATAGCCCTTATCCGTCTGAAAATAGAATCTCCCGTTGTAAACAATGACACTCATTTTGCGTGCGGAAACTCGATTATCGGAGCTTGTTGACAAAATCATAACGGAATGATTCCCAATCTTTTTCCACACACTTTGCAACGAATGAGGAAAACTTTCCTGCATAACCCCTCACCTCTCTTTCGGAGAGATTATACCGCAAGGAATATGACACCGTTATGTCATATTCTCGCTGTGTTTTTTATTTTATATCATACTTTTCCGAAATTCGTCTTACCCTCGCCGCAAATTCTTCACGGTAGCTTTTCGGACTTATAAACTCAGCGGAATCGGCGAAGGTTAATATCCAATTAAACAATGATTCCTTATCCGCCCAAGTGAAACGTATTATTATATTGCCGTCGCTGTCCTCCTCGAAATTATCGGCTCCCCACTCATCAATCAACCGCCACTTTACCGATTTATCGAACCTTACAACGGCTTCAACATTGCCTCTTGTATGGCGTAATTTATCGCAGGTGTACTCGGGAATATCTCTTTCTTCAAATTTTATGCTTGTACTTTTCAAGTCGGTAATGCGTGAAAGCTTAAATAATCTGTAATCATGTCTGTCGGTACAATATCCCCAAACATACCAGCTTGACCACTGAAAAACAAGTCTGTACGGCTCAATTAATCTGCTTGACGTTCCGTTCGGAGAATAATAAGTAAATTTAATCATCACCTTGCTGTCCATCGCTAATTTTATATCCTCAATTTTATCCGACACCGCAGATTTATCCCACATAGACAAATCAATTATGATATTGCTGTCACCCTTAAAAGCTGACGTTCTTTCAACAGACAGCTTATCCATAAGCATGCGATATTGATTGGTGCCGCTCACACTGTCAAGGCTTTGCAAGCCTGTTAAAATGGCTTTCATCTCGGCAGTTGACAACAAAGTTTTATCAATCTTATAATTTTCCATAATGGAAATACCGCCGTCGTAGCCCTGCGATGAAACTATCGGTATTCCCGCCTTGTTTAAATCGTCAATATCTCGTAAGACGGTTCTACGGGAAACCTCGAACTTTTCCGCAAGCTCAGCTGTTGTTGTTTTATCTTTTTGAAGAAGAATGGACAGTATTGAAATTAAACGCTCTATTTTCATAATTCACTCTCAATCTTTCGTGCAATATCATCAATCTAAGAAGGAAAATTCAAGAGCCGCACCGAGTAAAGATTAATAAAGCTTTTCTCTGCATGCCGACTTATGTAAAAAATTATATAACAAAATGCAAGCAATATCAAACCCCGAGGACCTTCAAAATCCTCGGGGATATAAAATTTTATAAAGCTTATTAAAATGAAACGCTGTATTCGTCAATCAACCTTTACAAGTGCGATGAATATTGAAAAATAGTGGAAAACAGAGCCTGCTACGGTG
This sequence comes from Acutalibacteraceae bacterium, assembly GCA_045119555.1. GTDB lineage: Bacteria > Bacillota > Clostridia > Oscillospirales > Acutalibacteraceae > RUG592. The sequence continues at coordinate 15,239 of JBGVDU010000274.1, forward strand.
AAGAGGTGCCATACGGAATGGAAATATTTCACCTTTTTAATTGCATAAAAAACAATTCCCACTGTATAAAATACTCCGCCGAGCAATAAGAAAATCAGCGAAAGCTTCGGCATTGCACTAAGCAACGGCTTAATAGCAAAAATTACAACCCAGCCCATCATCACATAACAAACAACGGACGGCTTACGGAATTTTTCAAGATCAATCGAATTGAGCACAATTCCAACTATCGCCGCTCCCCACACTATTCCGAATAAAATCCAGCCTGTTGTACCTCTCAACACCGCCAATGTAATCGGCGTGTATGTACCGGCTATCAAAAAGAAAATCGTGTTGTGATCCATTATTCTAAAGAATCTTTTTGCCTTTTCGTTTGTTATCGCATGATAAAGTGTACTCATTGTATAAAGAATTATAAGTGAAGCACCGTAAATTGCAGAGCTTACCACCGCCCACGCATCGGCATAAATTGCGGTAAACACTATCAAAACCGCCGTTCCGCCTATGGCAAGCAGACTGCCTGTACCGTGAGAAACAGCGTTAAAAATCTCTTCACCTAAGGTGTAACGCTTTGAAATTAAAGTTTGGTTTTCAGCCAAGCCAATCACTCCTTTTTATTT
>JBGVDU010000275.1:0-3460 GCA_045119555.1 Acutalibacteraceae bacterium
GACAATTATTCTGTCTGTATTTGCGGACACTCCACGGACATTTCGAGAATACTCGCAGAGAGCGTCCCTCAACACTGGCTCACCCTGAGCGGAGCCGTAGGAGGAAATTATATAGTGCTTATCGAGCACATCTTTAACGCATCGTTTCCAAAATTTAATGTCAATATACTGCGAATCAATGCTCGAGCTGGAAAAATCATACTTAACCGGCAACTGATATTCAGCGTTGGAATTCTGTGTTTTCGGAGTGATTTTGGAATCATTTTTTTCACTTTCAAAGTCGTGTTCAGCCTCAATAAAGAATCCTCGTTTAGGTTTATTTACAACATACCCCTCGGCACAAAGCTGTTCATAAGCCGACTCAACGGTGGTGCGGCTTACTGCCAAATCGTCTGACAAACGGCGGATTGAGGGGAGTTTATCACCACGGGAAAGAATTCCTTTATTGATAGCAATTTTTATATTATTATAAATTTGTTCATAGAGGAGGGTTTCACTTGTTTTATCTATATCCAAAAAATCGTACAACATAGCGGTGGTCCTTTTTTATTGCAGCTTCGCTGCATAATATGTTTTTTTGTTTTTGCAACAACCTATTAAAGTTTCGCTCAAGCCTTTTTAAAGTTTTGCTCAAGCTTTTTCAAAAGCTTGCGGATTCCAAAGGCGGAGCCTTGGTCGCTCACCGCAGTGAGCGAAACTCCTTTATGCTCCACTCAGCGGAGAGGGGCACTAAGGAATTTTTTGCACTTCATGCGGTTTGAATGGGGAGAACCTGCTGACAGTGGTTCTCCCCGGAGTATCTGACTGCTATAACGTCAGATACTCTGAGTTTTTCGGTATGTTGTTTACGGGTAGGTTGTTGTTCGCCGATTTATGATTTTCAGCTTTGCTGAAAATCTGTTCTCTATTTACTCTACCTTTGCCCCTCTTGCCGGGGCGGGGCACCTACTTTTGCTGTTCGGCAAAAGTAGGCAAAAACGAAGTCAGGGGAAATTGCCTGAAAACGGCAATTTCCCCCGACACCCCCCGTGTCGGGTCTACTACTTGGCTTTTCTACTTTAGTCCTTTTCCGCTCGCTCTGGGTGAAGCCCGTAGGGCTTCAAGTCGCTCGCTTTTATCTCGGCGAACTTTGTCCGCCTTTGTTTTTTTTATTTTTTTGTTTTTGCAACGACCTATTAAAGTTTTGCTCAAGCTTTTTCAAAAGCTTGCGGATTCCAAATGCGGAGCCTTGGTCGCTCACCGCAGTGAGCGAAACTCCTTTATACTCCACTCAGTGGAGAGGGGGACTCAGGGATTTTTGCATTTTCCTGCAGTTTGAACGGGGAGAACCTGCTGACAGTGGTTCTCCCCGGAGTATCTTGGTTATTACCTCAGATGCTCGGAGAAATGTTTTATTTATTGTTTACGGATATAACATTTATATTTTTTCTCGTACCTTTTCATTATATATATCGGAGTTGGGCATCAATGTATTTATACTAACACTTAATTTCTGTTAATTCAAGTCATATATTTACAAAACCCAGATGTTCAAGCAGGATTTTTATTCCTATTAAAATCAAAATCACACCGCCGCAGATTTCGGCTTTTTTTTCAAAAACACTGCCGAATCTATGCCCTATACACACGCCGATTAATGACAATACAAAGGTTGTTGCACCTATAATGCCTATTGCACCGAAAATATTCACCTTTAAAAAAGCAAAAGTAAGACCCATTGCGAGAGCGTCCATGCTTGTGGCTACGGAAAGCATTATTAATTCCTTGATGTTAATTCTGAAGGGAACGGCAACTTCTCTTCCCCTATCGTTCACAGCATCGTAAACCATTTTTCCCCCGATATAGCCAATCAAAACAAACGCAAGCCAATGGTCTATACTTACAATATAGCTTTGAAATCTACTCCCCAAAAACCAACCGACAAGCGGCATCAATGCCTGAAAGCTGCCGAAAAATGCAGCAATTATTACAGCTCCCTTTTTATTGAGGCTTTTCATGCCAAGACCCTTGCACACGGCAACGGCAAATGCGTCCATGGATAATCCGACGGCAACGAGAAACAACTCCGCAACTCCCATATTTACAGACTCCTTTGAGTGATTTAATAATCTTCGCACAGCAAAGCTGTATGTCAAAACATTCCGATTAATTTTATTCAAAAAAGCTTGTTAATATGAGCCTTGATCAATTATTCGCAATTCTTGCTTTTTTCAATTTTTCTTGTAATGAGATTTCCCGCCAAATGACTGTACAGCGACAAATATTCCTCATACGTTACGGGAGCGTCAAAAGCCAATACTTCCATTTCCACACCGAACAAATACACGGAAAATCCACACGGAGTTAAGCCGTTTTTCAGATAAAAATTCTTTCTTCGCATTCTGTTTTGCATGTCACTGCACGGCTTTAGAGTTGTTTCAATCTCCAAAAACACTCGCTTTCCCCTGTATCTTTTTCTGATATTTTCAATGGTCACCGAGCCTATTCCCATTCCCTGCATTTTAGGCGATATTGCAAGGTAATCGACAAGAACAAGCTCTCCGAAAAGCACGGTTATCAAAAGTCCGCAAAACTTCTCGCCGTCAGCAATTTCCAAAATCTCCATTTTGCCCGCCTTTTCCCAAATTCGCATTAATGCAAACGGTTTTCTCTCCGATTTCGGAAATGCCTCAACGTACAATTTTCTCAATTCGTTCAGATGCTTATTTTGCACTTTTCTTATTTCCATATTTTTTACAACTCCAGAACGGTCTGTTTTCAGTATCATATTTTTATTATACCAAATAATTATAAAAATTAAAACGAAAATTTCACGATAAAAGCACTCCGATTTCTCGAAGTGCTTGACATTTTTAATGTATGATGTATAATATAATTAAAGTGAGTACTGCACAGTAAGCGGTTACTTCCGAATTTTTTGTGTTGTAAGAAACACCGTACTTTTGGAAGAGGGCGGTGTTTTCTTATTTTATGTAAGAAACTTACTTCTGTTTATAATCTTTGTAAATCTTATAACAGAGTGCGATAACATTCGTCACCGTATTAATGAGTAATAAAACTTCACTAATCGACATAGTTATCACCTCCCTTATCGGGAGAAACCGCCTACCACTGTGTGCAGTACCTAAATTTTAGAATATCACTTTTTCGGTATGCTGTCAATCTATTTATCAGAATTTCGAGATATTTCAAGCCGCAAAAAAAGCACTTCGATTTCTCGAAATGCTTGACATTTTTTCAGTATGATGTATAATATAATTAAACAAGGGTACTGCACAGTAAGCGGTTACTCCCTTACTAAAGTATTTAAGAAAACACCGTAGCCATTGGGGATTGGGCGGTGTTTTCTTATTTTATGTATAAGAAAATTATTTCTTGTTATGTATATCTTTTGATATGTTATAAACAAGAGTGACAATAGCTGTCAGCATAATCATGAATTGGAAAAATTCCGATATCG
>JBGVDU010000276.1:0-1459 GCA_045119555.1 Acutalibacteraceae bacterium
TCGATATCTTTAGGCTGATCCACAACCTTAATAGTTGCCGCCTTTTCATTTATAACGCTTTCGGAATCGGGTGCAGACTTCATATCCTTACTTGTCTGCTGGTCATCATAGCTCGAATCATCGTCAGACTCTTCATCGGAAAAGTCATTCCAATAATCCCACACGGATATAGAATCGGAATCATCGTCATCGTAATCTCCGTAATCTCCGTAATCATCGTGATAATCATAATAATCATCAAAATCGTAATAATCATCAAACATGCTGCCGAAACCTCGGTTATTATTGTTGTAATCCGCAACACATTCTATCACAAAGCCCAATGTAAAAATAGCCGTAAGACTTGACACAACTATCAAAAATGCTTTCAAAGCACCATTCATCTTTTTCTTCGGCTTTCCCATATAATACGGTGCACCGTTTGTATAGTCTGCGGTGTAGCCGCCGTAAGGGGAGGCATAAACATTAGGCTGCTGATTATACTGCTGTCCGCCGTATGGCTGAGGTGCATAGCCCTGCTGATTACTTTGATTCTGCTGATATGGTGACGCACCGTATGCAGTCTGCATAAGCACAGGATTTTTTTCATTCGATGTATCAATACGTTGTGAATTCACGTTTTCCGCACAGTTCTGAACATCAGCACCTGTTTGCTTACTTTGATTATCCGAATTGTACTGCGTACTTACATCATACGGAGATTTAACCCTGTGAGATTCGCAAGCCTCATAAGGAGAGCTTAACCTCACACCCGAAAAACGAACATTGTCCGTCGTTTCATCGGAATAATCTCGTGTCATCTCTTTGTTTATTTTATCTTCAATCTGCTCTCTTCTGCCGTCAAGCGACATTGAAGAGCTTGCTTTTTCGTCATTAGTTTGATTGTTTTCATTGTTCTCATCAAACAAGTCGTTCATCTTTTGCCCTCCCGCAATTAATTAGAAATTTATCCGACCTCATTTGTCGGTTTTTCTGTATTTTTATCCTCCTTTGAGGAACGCTTTTTCACAGCTTCTTTTTTCTTCGGAAGTCTGAACTTAAAGCTTGTGTATTCGCCCTCTACGCTCTCGGCACTGATTTCGCCGCCGTGAAGTTGTATAATGGTTTTTACTATATACAAGCCAAGTCCCATACCGTTTTTATCGTGACTTCTTGACTTATCCGTCTTATAAAATCTGTCAAATATAAATCCAATCTGCTCGGGCGGTATTCCCGAACCCGTGTTCGATATTGTTGTCCAAACGTCACTACCCTTATCTTCAACAGAAACCGTGATATCTCCGCCTTCGTTTGTAAACTTAACGGCATTTTCCACAAGATTATATACAACCTGATGAATCATATCGGGGTCACCTTCAATGAAAATAGGCTCCGATGCTTCAAGTCCGATAATATTAATCCTTCTCTGCTCGATTTTTTGCTCGAAGGTAAGAAACGTATTCAAAACAGTAGAGGAAAT
>JBGVDU010000277.1:0-3378 GCA_045119555.1 Acutalibacteraceae bacterium
TTCCGTTCTGGTTCTGTCCGGCGAGACCGATATGGCAATGGTAGACGCCGCTGAACGCAAGCCCGATTATATTCTGGACGGCGTATGGCAGATTGCTGACCTGCTGAAATAATTCCGGCTGCATCAAAAGGCCTGTATCAAATGATACAGGCCTTTTTTTACTTATACCGGCAGATTTTTATTTCTCCAGAATCTCCAAAAAGGCATTGAAACTTTTGCAGTTTTTGTAGATTTTTATTTTTTTGTGAAACGGAATACGGTTGGTACAAGCTTCCGTTCTTTGACAACTATGGTGTTTTAAAAATGATGGTCATTGCTGTTGTCATTACGTTTGTTCTTTCGCTTAAACCGTTTGAATATCCATTTAAATGGATTGCAAAAATTAAAATTAATCCGCTTTTAAAATCAGAACACCAAACAAAGTAATTTTATATATTTGTTCGCTATGACATAAAATTGAGGTTTTCAGAATGGAACTTGTAGAACTGACCCCCGAATTATTACGAGAGTTGCAGCTCAAACAAATGGATATGCTTGTCTATTTCCGAAACTTTTGTGAGAAAAACAATCTTACATTTTACCTTATTGGAGGTTCGTTGATTGGGGCAATAAGAAACGGTGGCTTTGTGTCGTGGGACGACGACATTGACGTTATGCTGCCTCGCCCCGATTACGAACGGCTTACTAAATTGTGGAAAGAGCAAGAGAGCAATGAACGATTTGAGCTTTTGAGAACAGATGATAAAATCTTCACGGGTAATATTTTCACGACCTTGACCGACAAAAACTATACTCTTGTTAAAGCTAACCAAACTGAACGAGAGATTCCTCACGGCTTGGTTATGGATATTTTTCCGCTTGATGCCGCACCCGATAGTCCTTTGAAGCGAAAAATGCAGCTGGTTTGGACAATGATATATTCTCTTTTCTTGGCTCAGGTTGTTCCCGAAAATCACGGCGGAATTGTCGAGCTGGGCAGCCGTGTTTTACTTGGAATTTTTAAGGGTGACAAAATTCGCAGAAAAATTTGGCAATACGCCGAAAAGCAAATTTCAAAGTATAAATTTGAGGACAACGAATACGTCACCGAATTGTGTTCGGGTCCAAAATGGATGGTGCCAAAATATCCGAAAGAAATCTACAAAGGTGTTACTTACGTTACTTTTGAGGGGGAACGTATGCCTTGTATGTCGGGCTATGACAAATATTTAACGATGATTTTTGGGGATTATATGCAGCTCCCACCAAAAGAGGAGCAAAAACCCCACCACGAAATTGCCTACCTTGATTTAAACACACCCGCCTCGAATCGAAAATGGGGAATAAATCAGAATTAACAATCCTTTTAGTTTTCTGATTGTGACTGCAAGCTAATAAAAGATATTGAATAATCTAAAATTGCAAGGGGAATATGCAATTTTAGATTATTATTTTTTCTAAATATTGAAGGTAATCCTTAATATAGTTTTTTGTTAGAAGTTAGAAATATTTACGCAAAACTTTTAAATAATAATGCAGAATTTTTAAAATAAATCCTTTTCAACATTATTTCAGAATGATATAATAAAATTAATATGACATTGAGAAAGAGATGTTTTTATGATGGAAAATGAATTTAAATATTCTATGCAAAGAGGTCTCGGTCGTTGTATTGTTGAATTAAGTAGTTATGAAGATATAGAAAAATATAGGGATTTGGTTATGTGGGGCTGTACTCACGAGCTTTCTTATGATGCTCAATCAGAAGGAACACGAAGCTATTATTTGTATGAGATGATTTCTCGTTTTCCCGATGTTTTGCCATTTTTGCAGGCAGTTGAAGCTCAAATGAATATTTCCATGTTAAACTCGGGTTGGAAATTCAATCAGGATTGTGAATTGATGGCTTTTTTTGCAGGTGATGGAAATGAATTTGCAAGAGATTCATTGGAAAAATGTTATGAACAGTTATTTGAAATATTGAAAAATAAAAGAAAATGTGCTGATAATGAAGTTCTTGCCGAAAGAGATAATTTTGAAGCACTATGTATTTCTGTTATTTCCTCTATAAATAACACGGAGCATACTATAAAAGTATATTTGAAGATAGTCCGTGATATGGGATATTTGTTTCGCTTTAACCCTCTTTTTTCAATGAAAAATTCGAGTGGTTTCGTTTTGCTTGTGAGTCGATGATTGGAAAAAAGAATATTAGTAGTGCGTTGCGTAAAAATTTAAAAATATCCGAAGAAATTCAAGCTTACGCAAATAGAATTAATGATGTTGATGTCATTTGCTCTAAAAAAAGTAATATAAATCCAATTACGGCAGACGATGTATATATGTCGATAAAAAGCGGTGAAGAAAGCGGATTGCACTTTTCCCGTATTTCAGCAAGAGTGTGGCAGAGAAATGGGGAATATCAGGAAGTAAAAAAATTGGCTGATTATTATCTGAATGAATCAAGTGAAAACAGAAAAATTGAATTGCTTAAATTACTGGCAAATCGTGAGTGTTCGTATTCTCTTGATATAGATATGTTAATATCGGATACTTATTCCCAAAATGATGAATTACAGGATTTAGCTTTTCGTTCCCTTTGTTTTATAAAGAGCGATAAAGTATATGATTTTGCATTGAGTATGATAGACGACGAAACTCGAAAAGCATATATAATATCTATGCTTGCTACAAATTATAGTGAATGTAATCGAAGTGATTTTGTTGATTTAATAAAGGGTATAAATATTTCCTACGAAAGCGGTGAATGGCACGGTGCGTTTTCTGATGTAATGGCAATTTTTAAGGATAAATCAGTAAAGAACCCGCCTAAAGAGTTGTTAATTTATATGTATGAAAATACCTTGTGTTCTTTTTGCCGTGAAACCATTGTAAAAGAAATGGGAAAACGTAGAATGTTAACGAAGAAAATTTTACAAGAATGCTTGTATGATAGTTATAATGAAATTCGGGAATATGCAAAAAATAAGTTAGGTGTTGAATAATAATTAAACATTATATAGAGGTTGATATGAAGAAGATAATTTACAATAAGCTCGTGCGAGATAAAATTCCCGAAATTATTCATTCAAAGGGTGATGAATGTTTGGTTGAAATTTTGGATAATGACAAATATCTTGAAATGCTCGATAAAAAGCTTGATGAGGAATTGAAGGAGTATCGTGAGGATAAATCTATTGAAGAGCTTGCCGACTTGCTTGAGGTTCTTTATTCTGTTGCGAAAGCAAGGGGATATTCGATTCAACAGCTTGAAGAGGTTAGATTGAATAAACTCAAAATTCGAGGCGGCTTTGATGATAGAATCCTATTAAAAGAGGTTATCGAAAAGTAATTTATGAATAATCAAAAACATAAAACAGGGGTATCAGAAATTGCAGT
>JBGVDU010000278.1:0-3486 GCA_045119555.1 Acutalibacteraceae bacterium
TAACCGAAGAGGATACAATACCTTCGTTACCTGCAAAACGTGTAAGGAGGTTGTAACGTGTCCTAATTGCAGTATTTCATTGACGTATCATTCCGCAAACAATCGGCTTATGTGCCACTATTGCGGTTTTTCAATGAGAATTACCGATAAATGTCCCGAATGCGGCGGCAATGAGCTTAGGTATTCGGGCAGCGGAACGCAGAGGGCAGAGCAAAGTCTTTCGGAGATTTTTCCCACCGCAAGAGTTTTAAGGCTTGACGCCGATTCCACAATTGCTAAGCAGTCACATGAGAAAAAACTCACCGAGTTCAAAAACGGTGATTATGATATCCTTTTGGGTACTCAAATGGTTGCAAAAGGACTTAACTTCCCGAAGGTTACGCTTGTCGGTGTGCTTTCTGCTGACCAAACCTTGTACAGCGAGGATTACCGCAGCTATGAGAGAGCGTTCTCTCTTCTTACACAGGTTGTGGGCAGGTCGGGCAGAGGTGAACGTCCGGGCAGAGCCGTAATTCAGACATATACTCCCGAAAACCCGATAATGAGCCTTTCGGCATCGCAGGATTATGAGGAGTTTTACAGGTCTGAAATCAAGGTGCGAAAAGCTATGCTTTATCCGCCGTTTGCCGATATCTGCATGATTGGAATTACAGGCAAAAAAGAGGATAAGTGTGCTGTTGCAGCCAGAGCCTTTACACAGATGCTCTGCGATTTAATGAGAGAAGAATACAGCGATTTACCGATTAGAATTTTAGGCCCGTCGCCTGCATCGGTTTTTCGTGTAAATAATAAATTCAGATATAAAATAATTTTAAAATTCAGAAGCTCCAAGCGGTTCAGACAAATGCTTTCAAAAATAATTGTCGAGTTCGCAAAGGACAGAAAATACAGTGATGTTACCGTGTTTGCAGACGTTAATCCCGATAACATTTTATAAAGGAGTTATAAACGAATGGCATTGCGTGATATAGTAAAAGAGGGCGACAGAATCCTCACAAAAAAGTGCAGACCTGTTGAAAAGTTTGATGAAAAGCTTGCGACACTGCTTGACGATATGGCAGAGACCTTAAAGGTTGCCGAGGGTGTAGGCCTTGCCGCACCGCAGGTTGGTATTCTCAGAAGAGTTTGCATTGTAGATGTAGGCGATGAGGACGGAGTAATTGAGCTTGTGAATCCGAAAATTGTAGCTTACAGTGGTCAGCAGGTTGGTGCTGAGGGCTGTCTTTCATGCCCGAATCAGTACGGAGTTGTAGAGCGTCCTATGTATGTTACGGTTAAGGCACAGGACAGAAACGGAAATGAATTTACAATTAAGGGTGAGGCTTTGAAGGCTCGTGCTTTCTGCCATGAAATTGACCACCTTGACGGTATTATATTTAAAAAGAAAGCCGAGAGAATGCTCCGTCCCGATGAGATTGAACCTCTTGAGGAGTAATTATTGTTAATGGCGTTGTCCTTAACACCCACCAAGGCTTCGCCTTTGGAATCCGCAAGCTTTTGAATTCTAACTTCTTAAAAAATAGAGCTTTGTCAAAAGGTCTGTTTTTTATAGCACCGTAGGTGCGTAGGAGTTAGCATGCACAGAAAAAGCTTGACCAAAACTTTAAACAGTTTTTTAGCCGATGATATTACAAAAAGGGAGGATTACAATGAACATAGTTTTTATGGGTACACCGGATTTCGCTGTACCGTCGCTTAAAGTCTTGGGGGAGTGTGTAAAATAAAACGTAAAAGCCGTTTAAACTCAGCCTGATAAGCCTGTCGGAAGAAAAAGAGTTATGACCCCGCCGATTGTAAAGCAATGTGCGTTGGAATACGGAATGGACGTTTTTCAGCCTAACAGCATGAAGGATGAAGCCGTTGTTGAGCATTTAAAATCGCTTAATCCCGATGTGATTGTCGTAATTGCTTTCGGAAAAATTTTGCCTAAAGCGGTGCTTGATATTCCGAAATACGGTTGTATAAATATCCACGGCTCACTTCTTCCCAAGCTGAGGGGCTCTGCACCGATTCAGCGTGCTGTAATTGAAGGCGAAGAGGAAACAGGCGTTACGTCTATGATGATGGATATTGGCATTGACACGGGCGATATGCTTATAAAAGAAAGCGTTAAAATTTTGCCCGATGAAACAGCGGGAGAGCTTTTTGACCGCCTTGCACCGCTCGGTGCGGAGGTTTTGATAAAAACTCTCGAGGGACTTGAAAACGGTACCGTTACAAGAACGAAGCAGGACGACAGCCTTTCGACACATGCGGCTATGCTTTCCAAAGAAGAATGTGTGATTGATTGGAATTTGTCGGCGAAAACGGTTCATAATAAGGTTAGGGGAATGAATCCGTGGCCTGTTGCCGTTACAATGTTTAACAATAAAAAGCTGAAAATTTTCAAAACTAAGGTGTGCGATAACATCGGTGAGCCGTCAACCGTTATTTCCGTAAATCCGCCGATTATTGCTTGTTCTGATGGCTCGGTTGAGCTTCTTGAGGTTCAGCTTGAGGGTAAAAACAAAATGTCCGCTGTTGATTTCTTTAGAGGTCAACGTATTCAAAAGGGCGACAAGCTTGGAGAATAATTCCAAATTTACACCATGAGGTGAAAAAATGTTTTTACAAAGCAGTATGGTTTCCTTTTTTAGGTATTACGGCTACTATGGCTACGGTTATTACAGCCTTATGAATTTGATTTACCTTTTGCCTGCAATTTTGCTTGCCTTGATTGCACAAGCTATGGTAAAATCTACTTATAATAAATATTCCAAAATTCCCAACACAAGGGGGATAACGGGTGAAGCGGCGGCAAGAATGGTTTTGTCGGCTCACGGAATTACCGATGTTCGTGTTGAATATGTTTCGGGTTCGCTTACCGACCACTATTCACCGAGGGAAAAGGTTATTCGCTTGTCAAGCGGAGTTTATTCAAATGCTTCAATAGCCGCTGTCGGAATTGCCGCACATGAGGCGGGGCATGCCGTTCAGCATGCAGAGGGTTATGTTCCGAATAAAATTCGTTCCTCTGTGATCCCCGTGGCGAATATATCCTCACAGTTTGCCGTTCCGCTCATTCTTATCGGAGCATTTCTTCCGGCAGAGTTTTCTTCAACCGTCACTTGGTTGGGAATAATCGCTTATTCCTTGGCGGTGCTTGTATATCTTGTAACTCTGCCTGTGGAATTTGATGCAAGCCGAAGAGCTTTGGCAACAATTAAGCAAAATTATTTGCTCGAATCAAACGAGTACAGCGGTGCGAAGAAAATGCTTACTGCCGCCGCCATGACGTATGTTGCGTCTGCGATTACCGCACTCGTTCAATTTTTAAGACTTCTGCTCGTTGCACGAAACAGGAGCAGAAGATAAACGGGAGTATTTTTAATGCAAAATCCGAGATATTTAGCCTTTAAGGCATTGCTCAAGGTTGAGAGCGAGGGTGCGTATTCAAACCTTACGCTTGATTCATTCTTAAAAAATTCAGATTTAACACAGCGAGAT
>JBGVDU010000279.1:0-1638 GCA_045119555.1 Acutalibacteraceae bacterium
TCGGAAGCACCGGACAGATAGAGCATAGCCTCAGCGAGCGAAGTTTTTCCGCAAGAGCCGTGGCCGGCAAGTGCAATATTAAAAATCTTGTTAGGTTCGTACTGTTTCAATCGGAATAGCTCCTTTCAAATTAATGTTATGTTTAAACCGAATTACGGGTATTGTATTGAAATATTCTACAATAGCTGTATTCAAAAACGTGTCGTATTCATAATGATACGCAAAAGAAACAAATAAAATTCTTGATGATTATTAATTATATCATAACTGCACAAAAAATCAATGAAAAAATTCTCGGTTTTGTAAAATTAACTCATTGCACTAAAAAAAGGTCTTTTGTTTGGCAGTTTTGCATAAATTTAATTGGGGTGTATGTACATTGTGTAATAAAAATGTTAATACTTCTTGAATGAGAATCGGAAAGTAAAATCAGTTGAGGGAATAAAAATGCAGTTTATAAAGAATATTTTACCCCGTTGACAACATATATTGAAACAACTATATGGGAGGGACGTTCTATGAAGGTTTTTATTTTAACAAGAAAACGCTTGGCGGTGCTGGGTGCCGCGTTGGCAGTTTTATTTTGCGTAGGAGTTTTCGGCTTGTCAAACAATGATGATGCCGTTGCCGCAAGCACAACACAGAGAAGTATTCCTATCTACTGCGTGGAAACAGACGAGAAAAAGGTAAGCATCAGCTTTGATGCCGCATGGGGCAACGAGCAAACTCAAACACTGCTCGATATTCTTGATGAATACAAAGTAAAATCAACCTTTTTCCTTGTTGGCGATTGGGTAAGAAATTATCCCGATGATGTTAAGGCCATTGCGGCGGCGGGGCATGATGTGGGCAATCATTCAAATACACATCCGTATATGACACAGCTTGACGCCGCAACCATGGCAAGTGAGATTGAAGCCTGCAACAGTGATATTGAAGCAATTACAGGCAAATGTCCCACACTTTTTCGACCGCCTTACGGAGATTATAACAACACCGTGGTTGATACCGTTACGGGAATGAATATGTACTGCGTTCAGTGGGACGTTGATTCCCTTGACTGGAAAAATCTCACCGCAGAGGAAATGTGCAGCAGAATCAAGAATAACATCAAAAACGGTTCTATTGTTCTTATGCACAACGGTGCGGAGAATACGCCCGAGGCGTTGCCGATGATTATTGAGTGCATTAGGGAGCTTGGTTACGAAATCGTGCCTATTTCTGAGCTTTTGCCCGAAGGCGAGTACACCACAGACCATACGGGAATGATGATACCAAGCTGTGATACATCGAGTTCATCGAATACATCAAGCAAAGCAGCGTCCGAAAAGACCGATTCCGACAGTGAAAAGGCTCGACAGACAGCCGCAGAGGTTGAAGATGCCACAGCAGGCAGTGTTACGGAAAGTTTGACTGAGGATTCATCGACAGTAAGCTCTATGCTTGCGGAGGAAAACCTCACTTCAAGCAATACTCAGAATACTACATCTGCTACACAGGGCTTGCAGGGTGAGCTTAATGCCATTGTGGAGGGCACGGAAAAGAAGTGAAAAAATTGTAATTAATTTTAATTTAGCCTTGAATTGACTCGTTTATTGTTGTATAATGTCAATATAAGAAAACGGTCAGGACTTTTAG
>JBGVDU010000280.1:0-3279 GCA_045119555.1 Acutalibacteraceae bacterium
TGCCGGTATGACAAGCATTCTGGTATTTTCAGCTATTCTATTTCCTTTCAGAATCCTTGCGGCATCCCTCAGGTCGCTGATTCTGCCGTTTGTGCATGAGCCGATAACAACCTGGTCAATCTTAATATCGGAAAGCTCGGAAGCGTTCTTTGTATTTTCGGGAAGATGAGGACAAGCAACTGTCGGCTCAATCTCGCTCAAATCAATATCAATAACCTGCTCATACTCAGCATCTTCATCAGCCTTATAAACAGTATAATCCCTTTTTACTCTTTCGTCAACATACGACAAGGTTTGATCGTCAACTTCAAAAATACCGTTTTTAGCACCTGCCTCGATAGCCATATTGGCAATGCAAAGACGGTCGTCGATTGACAGCTCGGAAACGCCCTCGCCTGTGAATTCCATCGACTTATACAAAGCACCGTCAACACCGATTTTACCGATAATGTAAAGAATAACATCCTTACCTGCTACCATTGGCTTAAGCTTACCTGTAAGGTTAAACTTAATAGCCTCGGGAACTTTAAACCAAGCCTCGCCCGTAGCCATGCCTGCCGCCATATCTGTACTTCCGACACCTGTTGAGAAAGCACCCAAAGCACCGTATGTGCAAGTATGAGAGTCAGCACCGATTACGATATCACCGGGTGCAACCAAGCCTTTTTCGGGGAGGAGAGCGTGTTCAATACCCATATCGCCTACATCGTAGTAGTTGTCGATATCGAACTTGCAAGCAAAGCAACGGCACTGCTGTGTCTGCTGTGCTGCCTTAATATCCTTGTTAGGAACAAAATGGTCCATAACCATGGCAATCTTTGACTTGTCAAAAACGCCGTCAAAGCCGTTTTTCTCAAATTCGTTGATAGCAACAGGCGTTGTAATATCGTTACCGAGAACCAAGCTAAGCTTAGTTTTGATAAGCTGACCTGCTACTACCTTGTCAAGTCCCGCACCTGCTGCGAGAATCTTCTGTGTCATTGTCATACCCATAATATGATTCTCCTTTTATATCTTAATAAAATTGTTTTTTACTTATTTCTCTCACGTCTGTTGATAGCCGTAAACAACGCATCTACGGAAGAATAGATAATATCATTGTTTACACCGACACCCCACTCAACATTGCCGTCCTTGTCAGTAATGCTGACGTATGTAACAGCCTTTGAGTCCATACCTCTTTCCAAAGCGTGTTCTGTGTAAGAGAGGTCGGAAATATCAATATTCAGTTCATGTCTTAACGCACGGCT
Organism: Acutalibacteraceae bacterium; assembly: GCA_045119555.1. Classification (GTDB taxonomy): domain Bacteria; phylum Bacillota; class Clostridia; order Oscillospirales; family Acutalibacteraceae; genus RUG592. Next base: position 1,251 of record JBGVDU010000280.1, read on the forward strand.
TACGGCACTGAGTCTGCCTGAGCCCTCTGCCTCGATTGTTTTAACGTCACCGTTATTGTCTACAACCATTGTAACGTGCATACGCTCTCCGTTGTTTACCTTTTTGAACACAATATCCTTGAGAGCAATCGGCTCTTTTACATTAACAAATTCCTTGCAGAACTCATCAAACACCTCATTCGGAAGCATTTCCTTGTGATTGACATCGGAAACATTTTTAATATAATAGCTAACCTTTTCACCGAAAGTTTTCGGGAGGATATAGCCGTAATTTGTTTCGAGCAAGTAAGTAACTCCGCCCTTACCCGACTGTGAATTAATACGAATAACGTCTGTTTCATACTCTCTGCCAACATCGGTGGGGTCAATCGGCAAGTAAGGAATTGTCCATGTATCGAGGTTCTTTTCCTCATGCCATTTCTTGCCCTTTGCGATAGCGTCCTGATGTGAACCCGAGAAAGCTGCAAATACCAACGAACCTGCATACGGCGAACGCTCGTAAACCTTCATTCTTGTAACTCTCTCATACAATTCGCAAATTGACGGGATATCGGAGAAGTCGAGTTGTGGGTCAACACCCTGCGAGAACATATTCATGCCGAGTGTGATAATATCAACATTACCCGTTCTTTCGCCGTTACCAAAGAGAGTACCCTCTACACGGTCAGCACCTGCGAGCAAGCCAAGCTCTGTATCGGCAACACCACAGCCACGGTCATTATGCGGATGCAAGGAAATCTCAACGGCATCTCTGTATTTAAGTCTGTCGCTGATGTACTCAATCTGATTCGCATAGATATGCGGCATTGAGTGCTCAACTGTTACGGGGAGGTTGATAATAGCCTTTTTATCGGGAGTTGGCTGTAAAATGTCAAGAACGGCATTGCAGACCTCCAAAGCATAATCGGGCTCCGTACCCGTAAAGGATTCGGGAGAATATTCAACTCTAAAATCTGTTCCCTGCTCCTCCTGTAATCTCTTGATAAGCTTTGCACCGTTAATTGCAATTTCTTTAATTTCTTCCTTAGACTTTTTGAAAACCTGCTCTCTCTGAGCCAAGGAAGTGGAATTGTAAAAATGCACGATTGCATTCTTCGCACCCTTCAAGGCATCAAATGTTTTGAGAATAATGTGCTCTCTCGCCTGTGTGAGAACCTGAACGGTTACGTCGTCGGGAATACGGTTCTCGTCGATAAGTCTACGCAAGAAGTTGTATTCTGTTTCACTTGCGGCAGGGAAACCCACCTCAATTTCCTTAAAGCCGATTTTAACAAGCATATCGAAAAAGCTGAGCTTTTCATCAATACTCATCGGAATAATAAGCGACTGATTGCCATCTCTCAAGTCAACGGAACACCAAGTCGGTGCTTTTTCCACATATTCCTTTTTTACCCACTTGTACTCGTTGACAGGGGCATTAAAATACTGTCTTTTGTATCTGTTGTAATTCTTCATAGTCACATTCTCCTTACAAATAATAAAATGAATGCTCTAAAGAGGCGGTGTTATACTTTGCAGTTATAAAAAAAGCCCTCGTCTTTTACTCACAAAAGACGAAGACTATAAATACATAGTTCCGCGGTACCACTTTTATTGGTTTATAACAAACCCACTCTTTCAGCACAAAATAATGCTTACTTCCTGTAACGGGGAAGAACCGTCCTTCCTACTAAGTGAAGAAAATCACCGTTTCGGTCGGCCGCTCAAGGGCGAGCTCGGTAAGAGTAGCACTGCCGTTTCACATCAACCAACGGCTTTCTGAAAATGCGTTTTACTGCTTCCTTTAACCCTATCATCGCATTTAATTTATTTGTATTTAATTATAACTCAATACAAGAGCAATGTCAACAAAAACTTGAAAAAATGTCATTTCCTGTTGAATAAATATCCGATTTATTCGATTTATAATACTAAAAAGCAGTTAAAATACCATAATTTTGCCATTCGCTTCACTTAGCCGAACGGCTTAAAAATAAAAATTAAATCTCACCCTCCGCAACATCGGCGAATTTGAATCTTATTACCTTTC
>JBGVDU010000281.1:0-2217 GCA_045119555.1 Acutalibacteraceae bacterium
TTTCAGATAATTTTCCCGAGGAGTGGTCGGTTGAAAAGGTAAGCAGTCATCTTGTTTCCGATAAATCGGTTAAGCTTGCTGTTTTTCTGAACGAAAATAACAGCCATGCATACTTCGACGGAATACGCAGAGAGATTTTTAAACTTATCAGACCGATATTTATCACAAAGACTTACAAAAACGGACAGCAGAGCGAGGAAGTGATTTATTTGTATTCCACCGACAATAAAACCCTTGAAAAAGCGGAAAATATCAGCCTTATTAAGGAGCTTAAATATACGGGAGTAACTCTCGATATTCATTCAATAGGAAGAAGTGACAAAGAGAAAATTAAGATGCTCGAGGGTGTGCTTGATGCCACAGAAAAACGCCTTAATGACTATATAGAAAATAAGAAAGAGCTTGATGCAAGAATAGAAGAACTTGAAGCAGGTAAGAAATGATGAAGAAGCTTGTAATTTTTGACTTGGACGGTACCTTGCTGGATACCTCCGACGGAATCATGTATTCCTATAAGGCGGCGGGAGAGAAGCTTGGTTTGGTGCCGAATGAGGTATCAAACAGAAAAATCGTAATCGGCGGTCCTCTTCGTGACGGATTTAATACTCTGTACAAAATCACCTCGGAGAAACAGATTGACGAAGCCATCACAGCATACCGCAGTTTTTATATGCAAGAGGGTATAAAGAGATTCAAAGTCTATAACGGCATTGAAACTATGCTTATATCACTTAGAGAGAACGGCTTTAAGACTGCCGTTGCTACTCTCAAGCTTGAGGAATATGCTGTAAAGATGCTTAGTGATGCAGGACTTTCACGGTACTTTGGCGTAATCAGAGGTTGGGACGGAACAGACAAGTCCGATAAATCCACGATTATCGCACAGGGACTGTCCGATTTACAGATTGCCCCTATTAATGCAGTTTTAGTCGGTGATTCGGTATATGACGAAAAGGGTGCAAGCATTGCAGGAGTTGACTTCCTTGGTGTAAGCTACGGCTTTGGAATTAAAAAGGAAAAATCAGCAAACAGCGATTTTCCGATAGTTAATTCACCGAAAGAGGTTGCTGAGTTCTTTATGTAATGGATAATGAATAAAAATACCGTTCAAGCGGCATTGTAATCAAATAACAGCTTCCCCGACAGATTAGTTTGAAATCTGTCGGGGAAGCGTAATATTGTCAGTATTTTCTTGCCTTTACCTTTTTGTTTACTCGCATTACTCCGCCTATGCTGCCCGATACGGAGAAAATGATACACTTGATAAGTGAGTTTATTAAATCCTTGTCTGTTCTGTATGAAAAAACTCGCAATAGCAAAACTTATGAGGCAGTGTGTATGCGATATAGCTCATACTCAAACAACTCCTCGATTGTATGATAACACAAAATGTATTAAATATGGTTACTTTTTAGAGCTTACAAAAATAAAGCGATTTTTATATTTAAAATTATTTACATTTAATATTTGCATTTAAAAAAATCTATGATATACTTTTATATGCTAACGTAACAGAAGTGGATAAATGGATAACGAAACTGAACCACTACCGCTTAAAGGTAAGGTTTTTAACCCCATGTTACAAACAATAAAAAAATAACAGATAACAAAAAAGATAAAAGATAAAAAAATAAAAAATAAAAAATAAAATAACAAAGGCGGACAAAGTTCGCCGAGATAAAAGCGAGCGACTTGAAGCCCTACGGGCTTCACCCAGAGCGAGCGGCAAAGGACTAAGGTAGAAAAAACAAGTAATAGACCCGACACGGGGGTGTCGGGGGAAATTGCCGTTTTCAGGCAATTTCCCCTGACTTCGCTTTTGCCTACTTTTGCCGAACAGCAAAAGTAGGTGCCCCGCCCCGGCAAGAGGGGCAAAAGTAGAGTAAATAGAAAACAGATTTTCAGCAAAGCTGAAAATCAAAAATCGGCGAACAATAAACCACCCGTAAACAACATACCAAAAACAAAAAAGTATCTGACGATTATAACAGTCAGATACTTTGGGGAGAACCACTGTCAGCAGGTTCTCCCCGTTCAAACCGCACGAAAGTGCAAAAATTCCTTAGTGCCCCTCTCCGCTGAGTGGAGTATAAAGGAGTTTCGCCGCTTGCGAGCGGCGACCAAAGACGCTGTCTTTGGAATCTGCAAGCCTTTGAAAAGGCTTGAGCGAAACTGTAAGTAGTGGGAATCGAAAAACTAAAACAAAAAGCAAACAAA
>JBGVDU010000282.1:0-1323 GCA_045119555.1 Acutalibacteraceae bacterium
GGCTGAAAATTTACAAAAACAACGCCGCAAGCACCACCTGCAACACCAAAATCAACGGAACACCGATAGAAAATTTAAAATGCTGCGTCTTATGATGAAAAGCATACATTCCCAGCAATGCACCCACGCTTCCGCCGACAACCGCAAGCAGAATAAGCACTTTTTCGGAAATTCTCCATTCATTCTTCCTTGCCTTTGATTTATCCACACCGTAAACGATGAATGTGACAATATTAATTACAATAAGATAAACTGCGAATACAGTGAATAAAATATCCATTTTGCAAACCTCCCTTTGTTTAATGTGTTCCGCTTGAACCGAAGCCGTTTTCTCCTCTTTGCGTGTTGCTCAAATTATCAACCTCTTCAATCGGCAGCGGCAAAACAGGCATGATTACAAGCTGTGCGATTCGTGTCTGCGGTTCAATGACAAACGGCTCTTTACCGTGGTTTGTAAGTCCTACGCAAATTTCACCCCTGTAATCGCTGTCTACAACACCGACTGCATTGCTCGGACAGATTCCGTGATTTATACCCAAGCCGCTTCTTGCAAAAACAAAAGCCGCCATATTCTCGCTCGGCAATTCAATCGCAATGCCCGTAGGGATTTTAACCAAATCACCGCTTGCAACCGTTATCGACTCGTCAATGCAGGCATACAAATCAACGCCTGCCGAACCTGAGGTTGCTCTTTTGGGAATAATCGCATTTTCTTTAACCTTTTTTATTTTCAAGCTTTCCATATACTCTCCTTATTCCACACCACGGAAATACAAGCCTCTTGTGTACTCTCCGCTCGGTTTATTTTTATTCAGATAATCCTTAAAAATCTTGACGCTTTCCTCTTTGCTTTCAAAGGTGAACTTCAAGGTCATAAAATCTATATTCTTAAACTGCTCCTGCTTATCCGACATTTTAAGCGGATTACAATTCAAAAGCTCCGTATAACCGCTGTTGCACATCAGTGTAAAGGTATTTCCCTTTCTGTCGGTAATACTGCTTTTTCCGCCGCAGGTCTTACAGCCGCCGCCGTTTTTGTTCGGGCAATTTCTCGTAAGCATAAGCGGAAGATAGCCATAGCCAACCGCTCCGATTCTTCCGTCACCGCCGATTTTATTAATCTGACTTGTCGTAAGCTCAAAGGATACCTCCGTATCACACACACCGATACCCTTATAAAACTCAGCGGCTTTTGTGTTAAATACATTCAAGGCAAAGCCGCCGTGAATATTAAATCCAAGCTTTTTGGCAAGTGCAACCGTTCCGATGTTACTGCAATACGCATCATTACTCCCGATTTCTTTAACAGCCAGCAAAGCCCTC
>JBGVDU010000283.1:0-2565 GCA_045119555.1 Acutalibacteraceae bacterium
ATCACCTCTTCCTATTATTCGACTGATTTGATTGTAGCATATTTCATTTGTCAGGTCAAGTGATTTTTTCAGCCTACGGCTGAAGGGCAATTCATCCCCCCGCCTATAGAGGCGGGGGACTTCTTGCCCGTTAGGTTAAAACTATTGGAAGATAAATAAAAATAAAATTACAATTACAAAAATTTCAATAGTAATCTTCATCAAACTTTAAAGCGAAAATTTGTAAGAAATATACATTTATTATATAAAGCTTGAATTAAAAACTGTTTTATATTATAATGAACAAAGTACACTTTAAAGGAGATGAAGTTTTGAGCGAAAATCAAAATCGTGAAAAATTTGCCTCAAGGCTCGGTTTTATTTTGGTATCGGCAGGCTGTGCGGTAGGTTTGGGAAATGTATGGAAGTTTCCGTATATTTGCGGAATGTACGGCGGTGCGGCATTTATAGTAATTTATCTGTTATGCCTGCTTGCACTTGGACTTCCCATTATTATCTGCGAATTTGCAATAGGCAGAGGAAGCAACAAAAGTATAGGAAGTGCTCTTACAACACTCGAACCCAAGGGCACACGCTGGCACCATTTTAAATGGTTTTGCTTTGCAGGCAACTATTTGCTTATGATGTTCTACACAATGGTTGCCGGCTGGATGGTATATTACGTTTATGTAATGGCATCGGGCAAGATAAGCGGCGGAAATTTAGATGTAATTAAGGGAGAATTTAACGGCATGCTGAATTCCCCGGGAATCATGATTACACTCACCTTTGTTGTTGTTATATCATGTATAGGTATTTGCTCGCTCGGCATTCAAAAGGGCGTTGAAAAGGTGAGCAAGGTTATGATGATACTTCTAATCATACTTATGATGATTATGGCTGTTCGCTCCGTTACGCTTGAAAACAGCGTCGATGGACTTAAATTTTATTTGGTTCCGAATTTTCAAAAAATGGCAGAGCAAGGTATCGGCAACGTAGTATTTGCCGCTATGACACACGCATTCTTTACACTCAGCGTAGGCATGGGTTCTATGGAGATTTTCGGAAGCTATCTTTCTAAGGAACGCAAGCTTACGGGCGAATCAATAAATGTTGTAATTATAGATACACTTATCGCCCTCGTTGCGGGAATTATTATCATTCCCTCGTGCTTTGCATACGGCATCGAGCCCAACGCAGGCCCGTCACTTCTGTTCATAACACTGCCTACCGTATTTAACAATATGCCTGCAGGCAGAATTTGGGGATCTATGTTCTTTGTATTCATGTGCTTTGCGGCATTGTCTACCGTAATTGCCGTTTTTGAGAACATTATTGCAATGTCAATAGACCTTTTCGGCTGGAGCAGAAAAAAATCCGTTTTGATAAATCTTGTCGGAATATCCGTGCTTTCAATCCCCGCAGTATTGGGTTACAATATTCTTTCGGGCATTCAGCCGCTCGGCAGTGGTACTACTATTATGGATTTAGAGGACTTCATTGTTTCATATAATGTATTACCGCTTGGCAGTCTGCTGTTCGTTATGTTCTGTACGAAAAAGAACGGCTGGGGATTTGAAAACTTCATTAAAGAAGCAAACACAGGCAGCGGCAAAAACTTTCCAAGCAGTATAAGGGGCTATATGACTTATGTGCTTCCCGTAATCGTTCTTGTAATCTACTTCAAGGGCTATTACGATATGTTCAAAAATCAAGGCACAACAACACTTTGCATTTGGATGACAATAGCCGCCCTGTTCGCAGGCTTCATAATCTGGCTGTCCCTCGGCATGCCCAAAAAATCGAACGAAAAGAAAAAGGTTAAAGTTTCTAAGTAAAGATGATTGAATAAGAAATAAAACACTATTTGCTTTTATTTTTGAAGCAGATAGTGTTTTTATTTTATTGTCTGTAACATGGTGTTAAAACCCTCGCCTTTAGGTCGACTTGCTGAGTAATTAATGATAAACCTTTGGTAAATAATAAAGCCCGAGGTGAAAGCAATGGAAAATTACAGAACATTGTCACACTGTACTTATGATATAAAATATCATATTGTATGGATAACAAAATACAGAAAACCAATATTAATGGGAAAAATAGCTGAAAGAGCAAGAGATATAATCCGTCAGGTATGTAGTAGTAATGAAGTAGAGATAATATCAGGATATGTAGGGAAAGATCATATACACTTGTTGTTGTCAGTGCCACCACATCTGTCAGTAAGCAGATTGGTTCAATACATGAAGGGTAATACATCGTATAAGATGCAAAAAGAATTCAAAGAACTGAATCAGCAATATTGGTGCAGACACATGTGGGCAAGAGGCTATTTTGTTGCAAGTAGTGGCAATGTGACAGATGAAATTATAGCAGAATATATTAAAAATCAAGACTTTGAGGAAAGACGAAATACGGATAATTTTCCTTAATTGCAATAAGAAACGGACAGTTTACAAATTGTTCATAAGCTGAGAAAATAAATCATTAGAAGATGAATAATTAAAGATTTTTCTAGGTAGATTATTAATCCAGTTTTGTGCTTTTAAGATAGCCTCATCAGAAACATCATCAATCCTTTTTCCC
>JBGVDU010000284.1:0-2516 GCA_045119555.1 Acutalibacteraceae bacterium
GTTGAGCTTTTATAACGATGCGACTTTTGCACTCGGCAATGCTAAGTTTGTTTGTGCCGCCAGCTTAGGTTGGGGAAATTCGCAATGGGAGTTGGACGATCCAAATGCCGTCCATCCTTATTATAATGGTTACAAAGTTCTTGCGGAAAATGCAGTAGTGACTACAACTGCTAAAAAAGCCATAATTGGTTTGGGAATGAATGATATAGGAGTATTCGGTGTAGATGCCTCTATTGAAAATGCCCGAACACTGATCCAAAAAATCAAAGTAAAATCGCCTGGTACGGATATATATATAGAATCTGTAACACCGATGATTGAATATGCTCAATACGGTACATTGAATAATGATTTAATCAGAGAATTTAACAGTAATTTGGAGAGTATGTGTCAACAAATGGGTTGTCATTATCTCAATACACACGACTTGTTTACGGATGAATACGGAAATCTTCCGTTGGAGTATTGTTCCGATCCCGAAGATTTAGGTATCCATTTCACGGATGAGGCGTGCGAAATTTGGGTGAATTATCTAAGAAGCAATATCAAGGATTAAATCGGTGGGAGATTAATGATTCTTATGCTTTCGGTAGTTTATTTTACCCGTTAATGTTTGCGGGATTTGTACATATAAAAAGTATATTAAGGAAAAGAGAGGACTTATTTATGAAAAGGTTTTTAGCGGTTATTTTTTCTGCAATTTTAATCGGAACGGCATTTTGCGGATGCACAGATTCGGAAGAGAGTTCAAGTACAGCACAATCTCAGGAGATAACAGCATCTCAGTCGACAGAGGCTTCAGCTATTGCGACAGATACGGCGTTAGCTGATGTATATGCTCAGATTAAGAGTTGTGTTACTCTTCCTGAAATGATTGAGCTTGATGCGGTGGATAAGCTTGAACGCTATTACGGAATTACAGCAGACATGATAGCAGATTATGCCGGTGGCATAGACAGCAGCGGCGTAGGTCAGGATGAGATTGTAATAATCAAAGCAGATAGTGAGGAGCAAGTTGAGACAATAAAGGAGAAACTTCAAGTCAGATATGATTCTAAACTTTCGCAGAATGAAAATTATAATGCCGAAGAGGCGGAAAAAATCAGAAACTGCTCTGTTGAATCAAGCGGCTTGTATGTATATATGATTATTTCAAACGATGTGGATCAGATTACTCAGATTGTAACTGATGCAATAAAATAATTGAAAACCTGTCGAAATTAAGGTGAGTAGATAATCGGTTTATTCTTGGTTATGTACTCACCTTTTTTGTGTTTTTATGGTTCCTATTAGTATTTTTTATAGGAGGTTGCAAATGGTATTTTCAAGTATAATATTTTTATTTGTTTATTTTCCGGCTGTATTATTGCTCTATTATATCACGCCGAGAAAATTCAGAAACTCATTTTTGTTTGTTGTTAATCTTATATTCTATGGTTGGGGCGAACCAACACTCATAGTGCTTATGCTTGTTTCCACTCTGCTTAACTATGTGTCCGGTTTGCTTATTGCGAAGTTCAAATTTACCGAAAAACCGAATCTAAAAGCAGCTAAGGTAGTTTTGACGGTATCAATAATATTGAACATAGGCTTGCTTGGTTATTTTAAATACGCGGGTTTTATCGGAGAAACTCTTAATATGGTAATGCCGTTTTTAAACATTAAGGTTATGGAAATACCGTTACCTATCGGTATTTCGTTCTATACTTTCCAAACAATGTCGTACACGATTGATGTTTATCGTCAAGATGCAAGAGTGCAGAAAAATTTTATTATTTTTGGTACTTATGTTTCGCTTTTTCCTCAGCTTATTGCAGGTCCTATCGTAAGATATCAGGATGTTGAAGATCAGCTGATAAGCAGAAGAGAAAACCTTACACAGTTTAATGACGGTGTTAAAGTCTTTGTTGTTGGATTGTGCAAAAAAGTTTTACTTGCAAATCAGATGGGAAAGCTTTGGGATATAATGAGAGACGGCAACGGTTCAAGCGGCGTTCTTGCCGCATGGATAGGAATTATTGCCTATACACTGCAAATTTATTTTGATTTCTGCGGATATTCTGAAATGGCTATCGGTTTGGGCAAGATGTTTGGTTTTGATTTTCTTAAAAATTTCGATTATCCGTACATATCGAAGTCAATCACCGAATTTTGGCGTAGATGGCATATTTCTCTTTCGACTTGGTTTAAGGAGTATATTTATATCCCACTTGGAGGAAACAGAAAAGGTTTTCCGCGTCAGGTTTTTAATATGTTTGTAGTGTGGGCACTTACAGGCTTGTGGCACGGTGCAAGCTATAATTTTATTTTGTGGGGACTTTATTTCTTTGTGATTCTTTTCTTTGAAAAACTGTTTTTGCTAAATGTACTTAAGAAAGCGCCGGCCGTTTTATCGCACATTTATTCCCTCATATTAATTATTTTCGGTTGGATAATATTCTATTTTGAGAATTTGGGCGAGCTTTGGAATTTTGTCGTAAGGTTGTTTGATTTTTCTGCAGGTGCGGCATCTCATG
>JBGVDU010000285.1:0-1984 GCA_045119555.1 Acutalibacteraceae bacterium
GCGGTGACACACCTTGTATTCCTGTTTCCGCTAAGAAGAGAGAGGGTATCGAGGACTTGCTCGAAATGGTTCTTCTCGTTGCAGATATGAAGGAGCTTAAAGCTAATCCGGACAGAGCCGCTAAGGGTACTGTTATTGAGGCAAGACTTGACAAGGGCAGAGGTCCTGTTGCTACAATGCTCGTTCAGAACGGTACACTCAACATCGGTGATATCGTTGTTGCAGGCACAGCAGTCGGCAGAGTAAGAGCTATGACAAACTATAAGGGTGAGAGAGTTCAAAAGGCAGGCCCGTCTTACCCTGTTGAGATTACTGGTCTTGATGATGTTCCGTCGGGCGGCGATATTTTTAACGCAGTTTCCGATGAACGTCTTGCAAGAGAGCTTGTTGAACAGCGTAAGACAAAGGCTAAGGAGGAGCAGTTCAACGCTCAGAAGCCAAGCGTTGTTACTCTTGACAACCTCTTCGAGCAGATGCAGCAGGGCGAGGTTAAGGAGCTTAAAATCATCGTTAAGGCTGACGTACAGGGCTCCGTTGAGGCTGTTAAGCAGTCACTTGAAAAGCTTTCAAACGATGAGGTTAGAGTACACGTTATTCACGGTGCCGTTGGTGCTATCAGAGAATCGGACGTTATGCTTGCTTCCGCATCTAACGCAATTATCGTAGGCTTTAACGTAAGACCCGACCCTGTTGCGGCTGAAAACGCAGAGCGTGACGGCGTTGATATGCGTTGCTATCGAATTATTTACGATTGTATCGAAGAGATTGAAAGTGCTATGAAGGGTATGCTTGCTCCAAAGACAAGAGAGGTTGTACTCGGAAGAGCAGAATGCCGTAATGTTATTAAGATTAAGAATGTTGGCTTTATTGCAGGTTCATACGTTCTCAGCGGTAAGGTTGCAAGAAACTCTCAGGTTAGAGTAGTTCGTGACGGTATTGTAATTTTTGAAGATACAATGAGCTCCCTCCAGAGATTTAAGGATTCCGTAAAGGAAGTAGCCGCAGGCTACGAGTGCGGTATCGGACTTGAAAAGTTCGCCGACCTCAAAGAGGGCGATATTCTCGAATCCTTTATTATCGAGGAATACAGAGAGGATTAATGTAAGATTAAATTAAAAATTTAGTTTTTATTTGAAGAGTGAATATTTGCAAGCAGATACAGTAATTGTACACTTGCATTATATTCACTTTTCACGCAAATACTATAAAAATGGTTAAGGGCGTTGCCCTTGACGCCCACCAAAGACAAAGCCTTTAAAAAGGCTTGACCCAAGTTTTAACAATGAGTTTTGAAAAATATAAAGGAGTTTATTATGGCAAGTCACAGAATGGGCAGAACCACCGAGGATATTAAGCGTGAGCTTACAGCGGTTTTGAGAGAACTCAAGGATCCCCGTGTGGCTAATTCAATGATTAGCATAGTAAGAGTTGAGGTTTCCAACGACCTCAGCTTTTGTAAGGCTTATGTAAGTGCAATGGAGGGGCTCGATAAAGCAAAAGAGGCTGTGAAGGGTCTTAAATCCGCAAGCGGATACATTCGCAGGGAAATAGGCTCAAGACTTTCCCTGCGTCACGTTCCCTCGATGATTTTTGAGGCTACCGATTCAATCGAATACAGTGCAAATATTTCCCGTTTGCTCAATGACCTTGATATAAAGGATGACGAAGAAGATGAACAGTCTGAATGAAATTGCACAGGCTTTGAAGGAAGCCGATAATTTTGCTATATTAACCCACCAGTACCCCGATGGAGATACCCTCGGCTCGGCATTTGCTCTTTGCAGAGCGTTGCGTGCTATGGGCAAAAAATCAAATGTAATTGTAAACGGCAAGCTTGCGAAGAAGTTTGAGTATCTTGCAGAGGGGCTTGAAGAGCAAAGCTTTGAAACGGAAACGGTTGTTGCGGTTGATATAGCTTCTCCCTCATTACTCGGCGATTTGAGAGAAGAATTTGAAAATAAAGTGGATATTTGCATTGACCACC
>JBGVDU010000286.1:0-4713 GCA_045119555.1 Acutalibacteraceae bacterium
TGAGATAATACCGTCGAGGCAATGGTATATTGATGTTTTGTCCGAAAAGGAAAGATTTCTGAAAGCGGCTGACGAAATTAATTGGTATCCTCAAAGTATGAAGGCAAGATACATTTCTTGGGTTCAGAATCTTAAATGGGATTGGTGCATTTCCCGTCAAAGATATTTCGGCATTCCGTTCCCCGTTTGGTATTGTGAAGCTTGCGGCAAAGCAGTATTTGCCGATATCGACAGCTTGCCGATTAATCCCTTGGAATCAAGCTGTGAGGGCACTTGTGAATGTGGGTGCAAAAGCTTTATTCCGGAAAGTGCGGTTTTCGACACTTGGGCTACATCGTCTGTAACTCCGCAGATTAACGAAAGATTCGGCATTCCGCTTGTTCCCATGAGCATGAGAGCACAGGCACACGAGATTATCCGAACTTGGACGTTTTACACGATTGTAAGAAGCCTTTATCATACAGGCAAGCTGCCGTGGAAGGATATTATGATCAGTGGATTTGTACTTGCCAAAAAGGGCGAAAAAATCAGCAAGTCAAAGAGCAATGCTAGCTTCGAGCCGAAAATGCTTATTGAAACTCATTCCGCAGATGCACTCAGATATTGGGCGGCAAATGCAAAACTCGGTACGGATACATTTTTTTCTCCCGATGATTTAACGGCATCAAAAAGATTTATAACCAAGCTGTGGAATGTATCGAAATTTGCAGTTCTTCATTTGCAGGATATAGAATTTCCCGTTCTCACAAGGCTTTTGCCTGTTGACAGGTGGATTATCGCAAGAACGGATGAAACAATTCTAAAGGCTAAGGAGCTTCTTAATAACTACGAGATAGGCAGGGCACGGCACGAGATTGATGACTTATTCTGGAAGGACCTTTGCGATAATTATGTTGAGATAGTTAAGGAACGTCTTTATAAGCCTGAGCTTCGTGGATATGCGGAGCGTAAAAGCGGGCAGTATGCTCTTTATTATTCAATGGTAAACATTTTAAAGATGTATGCTGTTTATGTTCCGCATATTACGGAGTATATTTATCAAAATTTCTTTATTCAATTTGAACGGGAAAAATCAATTCACCTCACACAGTGGAACAACCCCGAAGCACCCGATAAAGATATTCTGGAGTTTGGCGAACTGCTTAAAACCTCAGTTTCGGAGATGAGAAGATATAAATCGGAAAACAATCTTTCTATGAAGTCGGAGCTTGATTCTGTTACCGTTTTCGCAGATAAAAGGCTGATGCCTCTTTTCAAGCAGACGGAAAAAGATATCCTCGCTTGCTCGGCGGCGAGGGAGGTAAAATATAAGCTGTGATAAACAGTTTATTCATATCAGCCTTGTCTTTGAGCGTGTATCGTTAGTAACGCTTATTTTTTAAAACAATGCGTTTGATGGCGATAAATAAATCAGCTATTCGCTATCGGCACAGGGGAGTGACAAGGGAGATTTTGAATAAGAATAGGGACTGCATTTAACGCAGTCCCTTAATTTTTTTAATAATATTTTTTGAAAACTTTTAATGAGGCTCGGTAACGTCCTAAAATGATAATGAGGAAAATAAAAAACGGATAGAATAATCTATCCGTTTAAAAGTTGGTGGGAACAACAGGGCTCGAACCTGTGACCCTCTGCTTGTAAGGCAGATGCTCTCCCAGCTGAGCTATGCTCCCAACTGAACTTAGCCGCTCAAGGTGTTTCCTTGAGTCAACGATAGTTATTATATCACTTAAATTAAAGTTATTTGTTATCAAATCATTAACATTATATTACTATTGTATTAACAATAAAAATCTGTATAATTTATCATAAATTAAGCTAAACTAACCTTGACAAATACCCCTCATAGGTATATGATATACCCATGAGGGGTATCTAATGAAGCTGTCAAGGGGTTATTTCATCTGCCGAATTTTGCAATATGAACTATTTTAAGAAGCAGTGTTCGTGAAGGCTGAGTTATTCGGCGGATTTTAAGGGCGGCATACATACAATATATTTATTCCTCAAAGGAAGATACGAAGGAGTGTAAGCATGGAAAATATTGAAAATATAGAAATTAAAGAAAATAAGACAGTGGAAGAATCCTGCTGTTGTCAAAAGACGAAGGAGAGAAGCGGCGAAGAGTATAAAAGTCTTATAAACAGGCTCAGCCGAATTGAGGGGCAGGTTCGGGGAATTAAAGGAATGGTTGAGAAGAACGCATATTGTACCGATATCTTAACTCAAGTTGCGGCAGTGACGGCGGCTCTCAATTCGTTTAATAAGGAACTGCTTGCAAATCACATAAAGACTTGCGTTGCACAGGATATCCGTAACGGCAAGGATGAAACGATTGAAGAGTTAGTTGCTGTTATGCAAAAGCTGATGAAATAATTCGGAGGTAAAAATGGGTAATGTAATTGTAGTATTAATTCTTGCCGCCGTACTCGTTACAGCGTTGTTTTCGTGTGCAGAGCATTTTAAGGGTAAAGGCGGCTGCTGCGGTGGCGGCGGTGAGATTAAGGAAAAGAAGAAAAAGTTTGACGGAAGAAAGCTTGGCGAAAAGCGGATTACAATAGACGGTATGCACTGTGACCACTGCAAAAGCAGTGTGGAGCGTTATATCAATCAAATAGACGGTGCGGCGGCTGTTGTTAATCTCAAAAAGAATATTGCAGTCGTTTCGATGAGCCGAGATATAAGCGATGAGGAGCTTACATGTGCAGTGGAAAAGGCTGGCTTTAAGGTTATTAAGATTGAAACGGAGGGGATATAGTTGGAGCAATATAATGTAACGGGCATGAGCTGTGCCGCTTGCAGTGCAAGAGTAGAGAAGGCGGTTTCCGCAGTTGAGGGTGTTGTTTCTTGCTCGGTAAGTCTGCTCACAAATTCTATGGGTGTTGAAGGTACGGCTTCGCCCGATGCAATTATTTCGGCTGTGGAGGCGGCAGGCTACGGTGCAAGTTTTAAGAGCGTTGAAAAGAATCATGCCCACGCTGTGTCGGACGATTCTCTTAAAGATACGGAAACTCCGAAGATTAAAAAGAGATTTTCGGTATCACTCGTTTTTCTGATTGTTTTAATGTACTTTTCAATGGGGCATACGATGTGGGGGTTTCCTTTGCCTGCATTCTTTGAAAATAATCATATAGCAATGGGTCTTGCTCAGCTTTTATTGACGGTTATAATCATGGTGATAAATCAAAAGTTTTTCATCAGCGGCTTTAAAGGACTTTTGAACAAAGCACCGAATATGGATACTCTCGTTGCTCTCGGCTCAAGTGCTTCATTTTTATACAGTACCTACGCACTTTTCGCTATGACAGATGCACAGATTAAGGGCAATGAGGCCGCTGTGATGTCTTATATGCACGAGTTCTATTTTGAGTCGGCGGCTATGATTTTAACCTTGATTACCTTCGGCAAAATGCTTGAAGCACGTTCAAAGGGCAAAACGACAGACGCCTTGAAAAGTCTGATAAGCCTTGCACCCAAAACTGCCGCAGTGGTTGCTGACGGTAAAGAAAAGACCGTGCCGATTGAGGAGGTAAAAAAAGGAGATATTTTCATAGTTCGCCCCGGTGAGAATATTCCTGTTGACGGAATTGTAATTGACGGTGCGAGTGCCGTTAATGAATCGGCACTTACGGGCGAGAGTATTCCCGTTGACAAAAATCGGGGAGATTCTGTTTCTGCGGCTACGCTCAATCAATCGGGAGTTATCCGCTGTGAGGCAACGAGGGTAGGTGAAGATACCACTCTTGCACAAATCATAAAAACCGTAAGCGATGCGGCGGCTACAAAGGCACCGATTGCAAAGATTGCCGATAAGGTGTCGGGAGTGTTCGTGCCGACAGTTATAGCGATTGCGATTATTGTTTTTATCGTTTGGCTTTTGGCAGGGCAGACTGTCGGCTTTGCGATGGCAAGAGCGGTATCGGTTCTTGTAATCAGCTGTCCGTGTGCTTTGGGCTTGGCTACTCCCGTTGCTGTTATGGTGGGAAACGGCAAGGGTGCGAAAAACGGTATTCTGTTTAAAACGGCGGCTTCCTTGGAAATCGCAGGAAGAACGCAGATAGTTGCACTTGACAAAACGGGCACGGTCACAAACGGAGAGCCGATTGTGACAGATATAATCCCATGTGAGGGCGTTTCGGAAACGGAGCTTTTAACGCTTGCTTACGCACTTGAGGAGAACAGCGAGCACCCTCTGGCAAAGGCAGTCACTGCAAAGGCTAATGAAGAAAAGTTTAAATTATTGCACGTTTCCGATTTTGAAGCTTTGTCGGGCAGCGGCTTGACAGCAAAGCTTGACGGTGATATTCTTGTAGGCGGAAACTTAAAGTTTATCGCCCGAAAAGCGGATATCCCGAGCCATGTTAAGGAAAAGGGCGAGAACATTTCGGAGGAGGGTAAAACTCCGCTCTATTTTGCAAAAGGAAAAAAATTAATCGGTATAATCGCCGTAGCAGATACGATAAGAGATGAAAGCCCACAGGCGATAAAAGAGCTTAAAAGCATGGGAATCCACGTTGTTATGCTCACGGGCGATAACGAAAAAACGGCTAACGTCATCGGCAAGCTTGCAGGAGTTGACGAGGTTGTGGCAGGAGTTCTTCCGTCGGGCAAGGAAGAGGTTATCAAAAAGCTGAAAAAGCAAGGTAAGGTTGCAATGGTAGGTGACGGAATTAATGATGCACCGGCACTCACAAGAGCAGATGTCGGTATAG
>JBGVDU010000287.1:0-2912 GCA_045119555.1 Acutalibacteraceae bacterium
CTTATCGTCTGCCTTTCTCCATTCCTTAAAAGCTTCTACAACCGTGGTTGTATCAACAGGATTTACCTCCACCTTCATGTAATTGTAGAGAACAAGAAAGCTTGTTGCTATGGCTATACATATAAACATTAAAGAAAATGAGAAGTTTGAAAACAAAGAAATCACGGCAGGCACGACTGAGAATATGTAGAAAAAAACCGATAATGACAAAAGAATTGATGTTCTCAATCTCGCTTTTTCAAACTCTTCCTTTGTGTAATCTCCGTTATTGTCCTCTTTTAATCTTTCTATTTTTCCGCTGAATTTTTTCTCATTTATTCTGCATTTATAACTGAAAACCATTACGGCGGAGGCCGCCGCCAAGTAAATAAACATGAAGCCTGCACCTACGCTGTCGGATGTTGCTATCGGCGGAACAATACTCAGAATATACAATAAAACCGCCAGAGCAGTCGTCATATTGCACTTTAGCTTGTTAACTTTTATTTCATCCTTTGAATAATAACTTGGCGTTTTAGAAGATGCATTAAAGGCATTTTTTCCGATTAAGCTTTCTATATCTCCTATACCTGCAACAGCCTGTGTAAAGCTTGCATCCTCACTCTTCCCCTGTGAGATTAAATCGTTATATCTGTCAAGCGTATTACAGTAAATTTCTTCTCTTAAATCATTCATCTCCTGTGTATCGGGAGCATCCTCAAACAATGAGTTAAAGTATTTGTTAAGTCGTTCGTTCATGGTTTTTCTCCTTTCATTTTGTATCCTGATTAAAATTTACAAGCTTATCTATTATTTCCTTTGATGTATTCCATTCCTCAAGCATTTTTTGATGTGCATTACGTCCCAGAGGTGTAATGGTGTAATATTTTCGTCTGGCGCCCGTTTTTTCATCACCCCAGTACGAAGAAATATATCCCATATCTTCAAGTCGTTTAAAGGCCGTGTACAGAGTGGCTTCCTTTAGCTCATACAGTCCACCCGAAATTGTGGAAATAGATTTGTTGATTTCATAGCCATAGCTGTCATGATAAACAAGCTGTCCGAGAATAATTGTATCTGTATTTCCTCTTATTAAATCGGATGTTATAGACATACACTCACTCCCCTTTCGTATTTTCTGTAATCATTATATCATTATATACCTCATCTGTCAAGGTATATAATAAAATTAAAGTAAATTAAAAATCGAGAAATCTCAATACGCTATATACAACGTTTTATAATTCAATGCAGAAAGTCTCACTGTTGACTTTAATTGATTGAGCATATATAATGAAAATACAAAATTACGTTTGTATTTATACAAGGAGGTTTACAAGCTATGACTGCCAATATTACAAATATAATTAACAGGAATAATACTGACAAGCTTGTTGACATCTTGCTTGAAAGCTACAATGAGTATGAGCTTACAAGTCGGATTGACAAGGATAATATAGTAAATAAAGAAATTCTGATTAAGGTTGTTGAAGAAATAAGAAAGGTACTCTTCCCCGGTTTTTTTGACAACAACAAGGTACGCAGTGAATATGTAAGATATCTTGTGGGAGAAAGACTGGAGTTTATTCAATACAACCTCAAAAAGCAAATCGCCCGAGCCTTGGATAATATCAAGGCGGACGATAAACAGACGCGTGAAGAGATTTACAGCCGTGCCGATGAAATTACATATCGCTTTTTGGAAACTCTTCCGAAAATCAGAGAATATCTCAGCACAGATATTCAGGCGGCGTTTGACGGCGACCCAGCGGCTTTCAGCACTGATGAAATTATCTTCTGCTATCCCGGAATGTTTGCGGTTACCGTTTACAGAATTGCCCATGAATTATATCTTCTCGGAGTACCGCTTATTCCGAGAATTATTACCGAACACGCACACAGCATTACGGGAATTGACATTCACCCCGGTGCGACTATCGGAAAATACTTTTTCATCGACCACGGCACGGGTGTTGTAATCGGAGAAACGACAGTAATCGGAAACAATGTTAAGATTTACCAAGGCGTAACTCTCGGTGCTCTTTCCACACGCAAAGGACAACAGCTAAAGGGAGTAAAACGTCACCCTACAATCGGAGATAACGTAACCATTTATTCGGGCACCTCCGTTCTCGGCGGCGAAACTGTAATAGGCGACGGTGCGACTATCGGAGGAAACGCATTTGTTGTAAGCTCCGTTTCTAAGGGTATGAAGGTAAGTGTTAAAAATCCGGAGCTCGAATTCAGCAGAAGCACATCATCCGAAATTCCTCAAGGTGAATTTTGGGATTGGATTATCTGAATTTTTTACGAATATTATTAAATAGCTTTATCTTGAATAATAAATCAAAAAGGGTGTTTTAGGATTAATTTTCCTTAAAACACTCTTTCATTAATAATGCTATTTACTTTTATTCTCGTTATTCTTTTTCTGTTTAATAAACTGGTTAAATGCCTCGTAAAGTCCCGTGGACGATAAACCCGAAATCAAGCCTCCGAGAACTATTTCGGGGGTTACGTTCCATTGATTTATCCAAATATTCAGTATAAGTCCCGTTACCGCCATAATCATTGGAATGAACTTATTTATTTTCTCGTTCTCGACTAAATTTTTCAACACATATCCGATGCAAAGGCATATTCCCAGTACAACAATAACTATATAATCATTCACGGCACATATAGCTTCGTTCAAAATCATCTCTCCTTTAACGCTTATTCTCTTTTGTGATATTTATTATTTATTACACATTTCGGAATCCTATTACTAATCCTTAATTGCAATAAGAAATCGGACAGTTTACAAATTGTTCATAAGCTGAGAAAATAAATCATTAGAAGATGAATAATTAAAGATTTTTCTAGGTAGATTATTAATCCAGTTTTGTGCTTTTAAGATAGCCTCATCAGAAACATCATCAATCCTTTTTCCC
>JBGVDU010000288.1:0-10464 GCA_045119555.1 Acutalibacteraceae bacterium
GATGTTGCCCTTATCAGAAATGTTGCCTCACAAAACGGTATTTACGAAATAAAACAACAAAATGACAGCATACTAATGTTTGTGAATAATATCAAAACAGAAAAGGTCGGTAAGCTTCTGAGCGAAAATAAGGGCAGAGCGATGCTTTGTGCAACAAAAAAGCCATATATTACCTTGCGAATGAAGGAAGGGGAAACGGCTATTAAGGTGCTGAAATCTGTGTTTAAGTGAAGATAGAGTGAATTTTAAGGTTTAGTCGAAATATTTTGTTAAATTCCAATTTTTATTAACAATTTTATTATAGACAAAATTCGATAACGTGTGTATAATATAGTTTGGATTTCTCGAATTTGTTCGAAAGGATGCAAAAAAATGAAAAACATTAAGAAGATTACCGCAGCGGTTTTGGCTGTGGCAATGCTCGCAGTAACTGCCGGTTGCGGCGGTGACCAAAGCTGGTCATACAAGACAGATACTGTTTCACTTTCCGCCGGAACATACATTTATAACCTTTTAAACGGCTACTATGAGGCTTACGATCTCGTAGAAAGTCCGGATGAGGCTAAGAAGATTCTCGAAGAGAATGTAACAGACAGCGACAACGAAACAAAGACGGTTGAGCAATACGCTATTGACACAGCCGAGGAAACAACCTTGAGAATGCTTGCTGTTGAGGAGCTTTTCAATCAGTACGGTCTTGAGATTGATCAGACAGAATACGATGCGGCTCTCTCTTATTCTTCACAGTTTTGGACAAACATCAAGGATCAGTTTGAGTCTTACGGTATTTCTCAGGACAGCTTCAACTACTGCTACGCAGAGTACACTGTAAAGTACGGTCAGGTGTTTGAGTACCTTTACGGCGAAGAGGGCGAGAAGTATGTAGACGATGAAATGCTTACAAATTACTTCAAAGAAAACTATACAGGCTATGCTTACTTCAGCTTGAGTATGGCAACAACCGATGAAGAGGGCAACTCTGTTGCAAAGAGTGACGAGGAGTTCACAAAGGCAGAGGAGGCTTTCAGCGGCTATGTTGATTCAATCAACAATGACGGTAAGTCATACAAGGATGTTGTAGCTCAGTATGCGGCTGATTATGAGCTTACAACAGACCCGACATACTCGGGTGCTGTTGACCTCGATGACTGCACACTCGACGAAAACATCGTTGAGGCTCTTAATACTCTTAATGAGGGCGAAGCCTCCGTTGTAAAGACAGGCGAGGATGCTACAACTCTTTACTATCTTGTATATAAGCCGAAAGCCGATACAATTATAGACTTCCTTGAAACCGACAGTGATACCGATACTGACAGCACAGTAAGCGACACAACGGAAACAACCGATTCTGCTGTAAGCACAGTTTACATCTACGACCTTAAGAGCGGTTTCACTCACTACACACTTCTTAACAAAATGAAGGGTGAAGAGTTTGAGGACTATATAACAGAATACGGCAAGGGTTTGAATTATTCTGTAAACGAAACTGTTACAAATAAGTTTAAGCCGAAGATGTTTGTGGAATAATAATACCAACAAACGATTATTATAGGGGAGATTTTACCTATGACAATTAAATTGAGAGTGTTATGTGTCATATCTGCAATATGCTTTCTTGCGTCTACCGCTTGTCTTACGGGCTATGCTACCGAATTGTATGACAGATATTCGGGCGATGACGAACCGATTGTCGATGTTGAACCGACACCCGAGCCTACACCTGAGCCTACTCCGACACCCGAGCCGGTTTATTCGGAAGTAACTCCAAGCTACACAGAGCCGGTATATTCGGAGGTAACACCGGTTTATTCGGAGCCGTCCGATAATTCTGATGTTATTTACTCCGAGCCGAATTATACAACCTCCGAACCCGATTACGGTTATTCGAGTGGTGTAGAAAGTGCTCCCGAGGGTACAGTGTCCGAAGGAGAGGTTGTATCGGAGGTTACCCCGAGCGATCTTATCAGTGCAGGAAACTTTCCGCAAGACACAAGCAGTGTAGTGGTAGTAGACCCTTATGTAGATTATGCAAGCCAGTATATCGCAAACACATACAGTGCACAGTATGACGATGACTATGTATATGTTCCGTCATATACCGAGCCTGCCGAAACCTTGGTGGATACAAGCAGTAAGGAAATAGACACCGACGAGCTTACCGAGGATGACTGGGCAACAATTATGCTTGATTTGGAAAAGGGCAACATTACAGGCGACGGTACAAAAACCTTCAGCTTTATTAAGGATAACGAATCGGAAGGCGATACATCAATCGCATGGATGCTCTATGTGGGTGTGGCTTTGATATTGCTTTCAATATTCCTGGTGATTTATGTAATCATCTCTTCCAAAAAAGCAGCGAAATACAGCTACGCTTAATAAAAAATCTCCGATAGGTTTAAACACTGTCGGAGATTTTTTATTGGAGAATTATTAAGATGTAAATTTGTTTTTTTAAATGCGTTTTTGATATAATTTACAGCCTTCGGTATTTTCCTTAGAATCCGCAAGCGTCCTCTTGCAGGTGTGCAGGTCGTTTGAAAGGGTAAACAAATAATACTTACGTTATTAATTTTCTCCAAACGCTCGAAAAGCGTTGACAAAAATACTGTGTAATGTTAAAATTAACTCGGGTAAGACTTTTTGTTACTGACGGAAGTGGAAACCGCGGCAATTTTATTCGACAATTTTTGATACAAAATTTGCTTGTGCAAAGATTTGCCGCAAAAACCACAAGGAAGCAAAAAGATAAAAATGCCGACCGTCTGGGCAGTCCTACTTACAAGGTAGGACTGCATTTTTTAGTATTGAGCTATAAAAATAAGTGATTTTAAATTGCATTCAAAAGGAATTTTGCGGGTCTTGTAAATCTTTTTAATAGCCATTAAGACGGTTTAATGCCAATTTAACGGAGGTCATAAGATGAAAAAGGTTGCTATTATCATGGGCAGCGACAGCGATTTGCCCGTTGTTGAAAAAGCCATTACAACTTTGGATGAATACGGTGTTCCGTATGAGGTTCACGTTTATTCAGCTCACAGAACACCGATAGAGGCACGAGATTTCGCTGTAAATGCAAAAGCTAACGGCTTTGGTGCTATGATTGCCGCAGCAGGTAAGGCGGCTCATTTGGCAGGTGCCATTGCGGCTAACACAACTCTTCCTGTAATCGGTATTCCCGTAAAGTCATCGACACTTGACGGATTGGACGCTTTGCTTTCAACAGTTCAGATGCCTTCGGGTATTCCTGTTGCAACCGTGGCTATTGACGGTGCGGCTAATGCGGCATTGCTGGCAATTCAGATTTTGGCGGTTTCCGATGATGAGCTTGCTCAGAAGCTTGCAGATTCAAGAGCAAAGGCAGCTCAGACAGTGCTTGAAAAGGACAAGGCTGTTGCCGCTAAGTTTAATAAGTAATTAATAAACAAAATCCATTTTATTATAGATAGAATATTGCAATAATTTATTTATTTGGAGGAAATTATCATGGAAAAGACTGTTCAAATGTACGAAGGCAAGGCTAAAAAGGTTTTTGCAACAGACGATGAGAATCTCTGCATTGTATCTTATAAGGACGATGCTACTGCAGGCAACGGTGCGAAAAAGGGCACAATTTCCGGTAAGGGCGTTATCAACAACAGAGTAACAAACCACCTTATGAAGCTCGTTGAGAGTAAGGGTGTTCCTACTCATTTGGTTGAGGAAATTAATGACAGAGAAACTGTTGTTAAAAAGGTTTCCATCGTTCCGCTCGAGGTTATTGTTCGTAACATTGCCGCAGGTTCACTTGCAAAAAGACTTGGTCTTGAAGAGGGTACTAAGCTCAAGAGAACAGTTCTTGAATATTGCTATAAGGACGATGCACTCGGTGACCCAATGGTAAACGAGTATCATATCCTTGCTATGGAGTACGCTACTAAGGAAGAGCTTGACCTTATCGCTAAGTATGCTCTTCAGGTAAATGAAATTCTCACAGAGTACCTTAAGGATGTAAACATTGAGCTCATCGACTTCAAGCTTGAGTTCGGTAAGCTTTCAGACGGTACAATCGTACTTGCAGACGAGATTTCCCCTGATACATGCCGTTTCTGGGACAGCGTTACAAAGGAGAAGCTCGACAAGGATCGTTTCAGAAGAGATATGGGCGGTGTAGAGGACGCTTATCAAGAGGTTATGAAGCGTTTGCTCGGAGAATAATTTGTTAGGAGAAATATGGATAATATGATTATTGATTCCGCAAAAATCCACGAGGAATGCGGTGTTTTCGGTGTATTCGCAAAGGAATCGACAGACGTTGCTTCCACCACATATTACGGTTTGTTTGCTTTACAGCACAGAGGTCAAGAGGGCTGCGGTATCGTTGTAAACGATGACGGACTTTTCAATTCCTATAAGGATTTGGGCATTGTAAACGATGTGTTTACTCCGAGAGTTCTCGAGGAGCTTGGCATGGGAAACATGGCTGTCGGACACGTTCGATACAGCACATCGGGTGCAAATGCAAGAAGCAATACTCAGCCGATTGTTGTAAATCATATCAAGGGCAGAATGGCGTTGGCTCACAACGGAAACCTTGTAAACTCGGCAGAACTCAGAGAGCAGTTGGAGCTGGAGGGTTCAATCTTCCACACAACAAGCGACACAGAGGTTATCTCTTATATGATAACTAAAGAGCGTATCAACTGCCCCTCAATCGAAGAGGCTGTTAATCGTGCTATGTATAAAATTAAAGGTGCTTACTCGCTTGTAGTAATGTCACCGTCAAAGCTTATTGCGGCAAGAGATCCGAGCGGCTTCCGTCCGCTTTGTTACGGTATTACCGAGGACGGAAGATATATTGTTGCTTCCGAAAGCTGTGCTCTTGATGCCGTAAGTGCAACATTTATCCGTGATATTAAGCCGGGCGAAATTGTTATCTTTGATAAGAACGGTATTCGCACAATCGAGGACCACTGCAATAC
This sequence comes from Acutalibacteraceae bacterium, assembly GCA_045119555.1. Taxonomy (GTDB): domain Bacteria; phylum Bacillota; class Clostridia; order Oscillospirales; family Acutalibacteraceae; genus RUG592. The sequence continues at coordinate 4,965 of JBGVDU010000288.1, forward strand.
TGCACCGAATGCTATGTGCATTTTTGAGTACATTTATTTTGCAAGACCCGATTCCGTTATCGACGGAAAAAATGTCCATTTGGCAAGATTAAAGGCAGGCGAGATGCTCGCACAGGAGCACCCTGTTGATGCAGATATCGTTATCGGTGTTCCCGATTCCGGTCTTGATGCCGCAGTAGGTTACTCAAGAGCATCGGGTATTCCTTACGGAATTGGCTTTATTAAGAATAAATATATAGGCAGAACCTTTATTTCTCCGGGACAGAAGTCCAGAGAAGATAAGGTTAAGATTAAGCTTAACCCGATTTCCGAGGTTGTTAAGGGCAAGAGAGTTATTCTTATTGATGACTCGATCGTTCGTGGTACAACAAGCGGACGTATCGTAAAGCTTGTAAGAGATGCAGGTGCAACGGAGGTTCACATGAGAGTTTCCGCTCCGCCGTTTACAAACCCTTGCTATTACGGTACAGACATTGATTCCAAGGAAAATCTTATTGCCTGTAAGCACACTATTGAGGAAATTGCAAAAATTATCGGTGTTGACAGTCTTGGATACCTTAATGTTGACAATGTAGAAAAGCTTGCCGAGGGCAGCCATTGCACAGGTTTTTGCAGTGCTTGCTTTAACGGCAAATACCCGACTGAGATTCCGAGTAAAAATTCGAAGAACAGATTCGAGATGAAAATCAGCGAAAAAGAAAAAAAGGATTGATTATAAATGAAGAGTTGCAGCGAGAGTTATAAGGCTGCCGGTGTAGATATTACAGCAGGCTACAAGGCAGTAGAGCTTATGAAAAGCCACATTGCACGCACAATGACAAGCGGTGTTGTTTCCGATATCGGCGGCTTCGGAGGCTTGTTTGAGCTTGATATGACAGGCATCGAAAGACCTGTTCTTGTAAGCGGTACAGACGGCGTAGGTACAAAGCTTAAAATGGCTTTCCTTATGGATAAGCACGACACAGTAGGTATCGACTGTGTTGCAATGTGTGTAAACGATATTATCTGCTGCGGTGCAAAGCCGTTGTTCTTCCTTGACTATATTGCTTGTGGAAAGAATGTTCCGGAGAGAATTGCAGATATCGTTAAGGGCGTAGCCGAGGGCTGTGTGCAGTCGGGCTGTGCTTTGGTTGGCGGTGAAACAGCAGAGATGCCGGGATTCTATCCTGTTGACGAGTATGATCTCGCAGGCTTCTCCGCAGGTGTTGTGGACCGCAGTAAGATTTTGGACAAGAACACAGTTACAGAAGGTGACGTTATCATTGCTTTGCCGTCGAGCGGTGTTCATTCAAACGGTTTTTCACTTGTAAGAAAGGTTTTCGACGTAGAGAGTGCCGACATTAAGACACCTGTTGCCGAACTCGGCGGAAAGTCAATCGGCGAAACACTCCTTACTCCTACGAAGATTTACGTTAAGCCTATGCTTGCTTTGTTTGAAGAGGTTAAGGTGAAGGCTGTTTCCCACATCACAGGCGGCGGATTCTATGAGAATATTCCACGCAGCCTGCCGAAGGGCTTCAGTGCAAAGATTAAGAAGGACAGTGTTAAGGTTCTCCCGATTTTTGACCTTATCGCAAAGACAGGCAACATTCCCGAAAGAGATATGTTCAATACCTTCAATATGGGCGTTGGTATGAGTGTTGTAGTTTCTGCAGGTGATGCAGAAAAGGCACTTGAGGTTCTCAAGGCTAACGGTGAGGACGCTTATATCATCGGTGAGGTTGTAGCAAGCGACGAGGGCGTAATCATCGAATAATTAATTAAATAAAGGACGGTAGACACAATGAGTGAAAAAATTAAAATTGCTGTACTGGTGTCGGGTGGCGGTACAAATTTGCAGGCACTTATCGACAAACAGCAAAGCGGAGTAATCGAAAGCGGAAAAATTTCTCTTGTTATCTCCAACAACCCGAATGCTTATGCTCTTGAAAGAGCAAAGAATGCGGGTATAGCAACAGCCGTTGCAGCTCGCAAGGAGTGTGCATCTCAAGAAGAATTTGAGGAAAAGCTTGTTTCCTTGCTTTCGGAAAACGGCATTCAACTCATTGTGCTCGCCGGATTTATGTGTATTCTCAGCGAGAATTTTACATCTAAATATCCTAAGAAAATCATAAATGTTCATCCGTCGCTTATTCCGTCTTTTTGCGGAAAAGGATTTTACGGCTTGAACGTTCACCGTGCCGCACTTGACTACGGAGTAAAGGTGACGGGTGCAACGGTGCATTTTGTAAATGAAATTCCCGACGGCGGCGAAATTATTTTGCAGAAGGCTGTTGCAATAGAGGACGGAGATACCCCCGAGGTTCTCCAAAAAAGAGTTATGGAAAACGCCGAGTGGATTATCCTTCCGCAGGCAGTTGAAAAAGTAAGCAAACAAATGCTTGAAAATCTTTAATTGATTTTTTGTGTTGTTATAAACTTAGAACAGAAACCAATGGTATTCCTTTGTAAACTGCAAGCCATTGAAAAGGTTCGTGCTAAGATTTAACAGGGGTTAGATTGACACAATAGATTAATTATTTACGCAAGGAGATTTGAAAATGAACGTTTATCAGACTTATGATATCGGAGAGCTTATTAACGGCAATCCGTATGTCGGCAGAGGTATTGTAATAGGAAAAACAGAGGACGGCACAAAAGCGGCTGTTGCATATTTCATTATGGGCAGAAGCGAAAACAGTCGTAACCGTATTTTTGTTGAGAACGGCGATGAGGTTATTATTCACCCGTTTGATGCTTCTAAGGTTGAAGACCCGTCACTCATTATTTATTCACCAATCAGAAAGATTGACAACAAACTTATTGTTACTAACGGTGACCAGACAGATACTATTTATGATTTCGTAGCAGACGGAAAGACCTTTGAAGAGGCTCTTGAAACACGCTGCTTTGAGCCCGACGGCCCGAACTGGACACCGAGAATCAGCGGTATGCTCACATTCGGCGAGAAGCTTACTTATAAGATGAGTATTCTTAAAAGTGCCGACCTCGAGGGCAGTGAGTGCAACCGCTATACATACTCCTACAACTCACTTAACGGTATAGGACATTTTATCCATACATACGTTACAGACGGTAACCCGATTCCTACATTTATGGGTGAGCCTGAGAGAGTTGCTATTCCGAACAGCATTGATGAGTTCGAGAATAAGATTTGGAGCAACTTAAACGAGCAGAATAAGATTTCTATCTATGTTAGATATATCGACCTTAAGACAGGCGAGGTTGAAAACAGAATGATTAATAAGAACAGCTGATTTTTATCCCGACTGAACTTGTGTTGTGCCTTTCGGACAAAATTCCGTATAACGGCATTTTGAGGGAGTAATATATTGTTAAGGGCGTTGCCCTTAAAACCCACCAAAGGCTCTGCCTTTGGAAACCGCAAGCTTTTAAAAAAGCTTGACCAAAACTTCAAACGGTTTGAGTTTTAGATTGATGACATTGGCACAACGGGTTAACTGATTAAAATATTGAAAGACTGAAAGGAACGGTTAAGCAATGGCAGCAAACAAAGAAAGTTATATTTCTCCGTTTTCCACGAGATACGCAAGCGAAGAAATGCAGTATGTATTCTCCGAGAAGTTCAAGTTTACAACTTGGCACAAGCTTTGGATTGCTCTTGCAAAGGCAGAGCAGAAAATGGGCTTGGATATTACTGATGAGCAGATTGCAGAGCTTGAAAAGTACCGTGATATCGTAGACTTTGAAACAGCAGAGGCAAGAGAAAAGGTAGTACGTCACGATGTAATGTCACACGTTTATGCTTACGGTAAGCAGTGCCCTAAGGCAGAGCCTATCATTCACCTTGGTGCAACCTCCTGCTATGTTGGCGATAACACAGACGTTATCATTCTCAGAGAGGCATCTAAAATCGTTTTGAAAAAGGCGGCTCAGGTTATCAAGAATCTTTCCGAGTTTGCTCAGCAGTACAAGGATCTTCCTTGCCTTGCTTACACACACTTACAGCCTGCACAGCTTACAACAGTAGGTAAGCGTGCTACTCTTTGGATGTATGAGCTTATTCAAGATATCGAGAACCTCGAATATCAGCTTTCTAACCTCAAGCTTCTCGGCTCTAAGGGTACAACAGGTACTCAGGCAAGCTTTATGGAGCTTTTTGAGGGCGACCAGGAGAAGGTTAAAAAGGTTGAACAGCTTATCGCCGAAGAAATGGGCTTTGATAAATGCGTAGCCGTTTCGGGTCAGACATATTCCAGAAAGACAGATACATACTTCCTCGGTGCTTTGTCGGGTATTGCACAGAGTGCTTATAAGTTCTCAAACGACTTGCGTATTCTCCAGTCATTTGAGGAAATGGAAGAGCCGTTTGAGAAGAATCAAATCGGTTCATCTGCTATGCCGTACAAGAGAAACCCAATGAGAAGCGAGCGTATTTCTTCACTTGCAAGATACGTTATCGTTGATTCAATTAACCCTGCACTTACAGCAGGCACACAGTGGTTTGAGAGAACTCTTGATGACAGTGCTAACAAGAGAATTTCCGTTGCAGAGGCTTTCCTTGCAGTTGATTCAATTCTGAATATTTATATCAATATCACAAACGGCCTTGTAGTTTATGATAAGGTAGTAACAAGAAGAGTTATGGAAAAGCTTCCGTTTATGGCTACCGAGAATATTATGATGAAGTCCGTTAAGAACGGCGGTAACCGTCAGGAGCTTCATGAGCTTCTCAGAACCCACTCACATGCAGCAGCGGCTAAGGTTAAGCTTGAGGGCGGTAAGAATGATTTGATTGACAGAATCGCAAATGACCCTGCATTCCCTGTTACAAGAGAAGAAATTGAGAGCGAGCTTGACCCGAAGCTTTATGTCGGCAGAAGCGTTACACAGGTTGAAGAGTTCATCGAGAACGAGGCTAAGCCTGTGCTCGACAGACTTTATACAGGCGAAATTACATCGGAACTTAAGGTTTAATTTATAGATATTTAACCGAAAGGATTGAAACCAATGAAAGAATTTGAGTTGAAATACGGCTGTAACCCGAATCAAAAGCCGTCTAAGATTTATATGCACAATGATACAGAGCTTCCGATTGAGATTCTCAATGGTAAGCCGGGATATATTAACTTCCTTGACGCTCTCAACAGCTGGCAGCTTGTTAAGGAGATTAAAGAAGCAACAGGCATGGTTGCGGCTACATCTTTCAAGCACGTTAGCCCGACCTCTGCCGCAGTAGGCAGAAAGCTTAGCGATAAGCTTAAAAAGGCTTGTTTTGTTGATGACATCGAGGGTCTTGACGATTCTCCGCTTGCTTGTGCATACGCAAGAGCAAGAGGTACAGACAGAATGTCCTCTTTCGGTGACTGGATTGCTTTGAGCGACGTTTGCGACACTACAACAGCTATGATTATCAAGAGAGAGGTTTCCGACGGTGTTATCGCTCCCGGTTACACAGATGAAGCTTTGGAAATCCTCAAGTCAAAGAAAAAGGGCAACTACAACATCGTTAAGATTGACGAGAATTACAAGCCCGACC
>JBGVDU010000289.1:0-2178 GCA_045119555.1 Acutalibacteraceae bacterium
AAATCATTAGGATTAAGCTCAACCTGATAACCGATTTTGCCGGCACTGAAGCAAATAGTTTCCTTGTCTTGTGCTGTAATGTCAATCGTAGTTGTAAAAAATTTTTTCATTCCGATCGGCGAACAGCCTCCGTGGATATATCCCGTAAGCGGCAAAAGCTCCTTTGATTTTAACATTTCGATTGACTTTTCGCCCACCGCCTTAGCCGCCTTTTTTAAATTCAATTCTCCGCTTATCGGAACTACAAAGACGTAATTACTTCCGCTTTTTCCAACGGTTACAAGTGTTTTGAAAACGCATGTCGGGTCTTTCTCGAGTGCATCGGCAACTTCTTTTCCGCTTAGCTTTGTATTGTCACCGATACAGTGCGGAGTATAATTAACTTTCTTTTGGTCAAGTATTCTCATTACATTAGTTTTTTCCATAAACACGACCTCATTTTTCCGTACTTCAAGTCTTTGTATTTAATTATATCGTTTTATTTGGCTTATTACAACTTTTTTATCGAAATTATTTTTAAATTAATGAGATCCCTTCATCATCGCAATTTAAACGCATATAAATTTTTTGTTTATAATGAAAATATTACATTAATATTATATGACTTTTACCTGCAGGATTATTTGTAATTAAAATTTACCGCATCCTGTTTTTTACTTACGCACTCAAAACAAGCTTGTATATGACAGCGAAGCGATTTATTTTTATGATATAAAGCGATAAAATTAATATAAAAAATCGCTTTGTAAAAAGTATGTTAAATCGCAAAATCTCCGATTTAACATAAACTTAACGCTTAATGTGTAACTTCATCTACTTATTTAACATTTAAGCAACAAAAAATATCCAATTTTTAACAAAGTTCTGTTTTATGTTAAAAACCTTTGACTATACGTTTACTTTATGTTAAAATCGTAATTGGGCTAAGAGAAAAGAAAAATAAAAAAATGAAGGAAAATAAGGTGTGAAATTATGGATATTTTTTCGGTATTTACCTTGTGTGGCGGTCTTGCGTTCTTCCTTTACGGTATGAACATGCTTTCAAGCGGTCTGGAAAAAATGGCAGGCGGCAAGCTTGAATCTCTTTTGAAAAAAACAACCTCCAATCCGTTTAAGGGATTATTGCTCGGTATGGTTATTACCGTTGCAATTCAATCTTCATCAGCTGTAACCGTAATGCTTGTAGGTTTGGTAAACTCGGGTATTATGCAGCTTGGACAAACAGTATGTGTAATAATGGGTTCAAACATCGGTACTACACTTACAGCATGGATTTTGAGCCTTTCGGGTATTGAAAGCGATAATATTTGGGTAAATTTGATTAAACCCGAATCATTCTCTCCGCTTTTGGCTTTAATCGGCATAATTTTCATCATGGTAGCCAAGTCGGATAAGAAAAAAAGTGTCGGTACTATAATGGTTGGCTTCTCTATCCTCATGTATGGTATGGAGCTTATGAAGGATTCCGTAGCTCCTCTTGCCGATAAGCCTGAATTTCAGAGCGTTCTTACAATGTTCAATAACCCCATTATCGGTGTTTTGGTTGGTGCTATATTTACGGGCGTTATTCAAAGCTCCGCTGCATCTGTCGGCGTTCTCCAGGCTTTGTCGCTCAACGGCGGAATTACATTCTCAATGGCTATTCCGATTATCATGGGACAGAATATCGGTACATGCGTTACTGCGTTGCTTTCAAGCATCGGTGTAAACAGAAATGCAAGGAGAGTATCTATCATTCATATCTCCTTCAACTTAATCGGTACAATCATTTTCCTTACCATCTATTCTATTCTTGATTTTGCAATCGGCTTCGGCTTCTCTGATATGGATATCACTCCTTTCTATATCGCACTTGTACACAGCATATTCAATGTTGCAACTGTTCTTTTGCTTATGCCGTTCTACAAACAGCTTGAAAAACTTGCTTATTTTGTTATTAAGGACAACAGCAAGGGCAATGCCGAGGACGAGGTTTACAGCTTCGTTGATGACCGTCTTCTTTCCACTCCGTCCGTTGCAATCAACGAATGCAACAGCAAGTGCAAGAAAATGGCTAAGCTTGCAAGAGATACAATTTATTCTTCAATCGAATTAATTAACGATTACGATGAGAAAAAATCCGCAAAGGTTCTTGAAAACGAGGATTTACTCGACCTCTATGAAGATAAGCTCGGCACA
>JBGVDU010000290.1:0-1213 GCA_045119555.1 Acutalibacteraceae bacterium
GCCTATTCTTCTGCCTGCCTTTATAAGCTCGTTTGTGTACACATACAGACCTGTGGTTTCCGCAAGGATATCCGTTATATCCTGAGTACGCGGAATTTTATTTGTATCGTAGAGAGCCTTGCCGTCAACCCACAAAAACTCATTCACAGCCCTTGCTGTAAACGCAGAATCATACTCACCACTGTTTACCTTTGCTATTCCTTTTTCTATCGTTTCTACCTTAACAAACGGTGCAGTTGCATAAGCAAGAACGTATGTATCAGCCTGTACATCCTCCGAAAAGGCTCTGAGCACATCAATGATGAGAGTTTCGCTTGTATCAAGCTTCTCGCTTCTCTTTAAAAATTTAACACCATCAGGCAGATACTCCTTTACAGCCTCATTACTGCAATAAACATAAGCCTCATCTATACCCTTCACCTTTGTAAGTGTATTCAAAATATATGTAAGCAGGGGTTTGCCTCCCTTGAACGGCTTGGTGTTTTTTCCGGGCAATCGCTCGTTATTTAATTTCATCGGCACAAATGCCACTGTTTTTTTGTTCATATTATCCTCCGTTATTTTTATGCACTGTAATCTCTACGTCTGCCTTAGTATATTTAAGACTGCGTGTAAAGCTTAGACACTCCAGCTTATTAATATATTTTTCGTCATGGCAGAATACGGGAATTTCAATTTTCTTGCGTGGCATAAGACTCTGCTTATGCGGTATATATGACGCTGTAAGAGTAAATTCGCTTTCCTTATTGCTCGAAAACGGTAAAAATACCAGCTTGTAAGCCGTGTTGTCCGATGCAGATTCTCCTGCGTCAATCAAAACCTCTCTGCCGCCCTGTGCGATATCGGCATTATCGAGAAAAACAGAAATCTGTACCTCATTTATATTTTCAGCCGTAACACCAAAGGAAATTTCCAAAGTCTTAAGCACCTCGGTTATTATATAAAAATAATCTGTATTTTCTCTTTTATACTCAATTTCCGTTGTGAAGGAATATGCTCTTCGGGCAAAGTTATCAACACCGTTAATTTACGTTGAGCTTTCGGTAATCGCTATATCAACCTTACCTCCAAGAGCAAACGGCAGCAGCTCGGCAGGCTCGGCACGCTCAAGCAAGACAGAATTCGGGAAGATTCTTCTGTAATTCTGCCACCTGTCCTTTGGATGGGGCTTTATGATAAGCTTACAGTCGGGACAAATATAATCAACAATAGT
>JBGVDU010000291.1:0-10599 GCA_045119555.1 Acutalibacteraceae bacterium
GGAGATATAGATATGAACGCACAAGGTAAGGTACATAAGTACGGAAACAATATAGATACAGACGTTATTATCCCTGCAAGATACCTCAATACTGCTGACCATAAAGAGCTTGCTAAGCACTGCATGGAGGATATTGATAAAAAATTTGTGGAAAAAGTTTCAAAAGGTGATATAATGGTAGGTGGAGCAAACTTCGGCTGCGGTTCTTCCAGAGAGCATGCTCCTATCGCTATTAAGGAATCGGGTATTGATTGTGTTATCGCTAAGAGCTTTGCAAGAATTTTTTACAGAAATTCAATAAACATCGGTCTTGCTATCCTCGAATGTCCCGAAGCAAGCGAGAAAATTGACGACGGTGATGTTGTAAAGATTGACTTTGACAGCGGAATAATATACAATGAAACAAAGTCCGAGCAATATCAGGCTCAGCCGTTTCCTGAGTTTATTAAGGATATCATCAACTCAAACGGTTTGTTAAATTCAATAAAAAACAGGTGAGAAAAATATGAATAAGAAGATTACAGTATTAAAGGGTGACGGTATCGGCCCCGAAATCGTTGACGAGGCTTTGAAGGTTCTCGACAAAATCGGCGAAAAGTACGGTCATACCTTTGAAAAAGACTACGTTGATATCGGCGGTTGTTCAATCGACAAGTTCGGTGTGCCGATTACAGACGAGGGTCTTGAGAGATGTAAGAACTGCGACAGTGTTCTCCTCGGTGCAGTAGGCGGCCCTAAGTGGGATAATGTTGAGTCATCAAAGCGTCCCGAAAAGGCACTGCTTAAGGTTAGAAGTGAGCTTGGATTGTTTGCAAACCTCAGACCGACAAAGATGTTCAGCCAGCTTAAAAATGCCTCTCCGCTGAAGGAAACAGGCATTAAGGACGGTCTTGATCTTATGATTGTCCGTGAGCTTACAGGCGGTATTTACTTCGGTGAGCACAGCACTTACAATTATGGGGATTTGAATCAGGAGGTTGCTACCGATCTTATGATTTATTCCGAGAGTGAGATTGAGCGTATCGGCAGAGTTGCTTTTGAAACAGCTCGCAAGCGTGGAAAGAAGGTTCACTCGGTAGATAAGGCTAATGTTCTCGATACCTCCAAGCTTTGGCGTAAGGTTATGCACAAGCTCGCAGAGGAATACAGCGATGTTGAATATTCCGATATTCTCGTTGATAACACAGCTATGCAGCTTATTAAGAATCCGTCACAGTTCGATGTAATCGTTACCGAGAATATGTTCGGCGATATTCTTTCCGATGAAGCAAGCATGCTTACAGGTTCAATCGGTATGATGCCGTCAGCAAGCCTTTCCTCCGGCACACTCGGTATGTATGAGCCTATCCACGGTTCTGCTCCCGATATCGCAGGTCAGAACATCGCAAATCCGCTCGGTACAATCCTTTCGGCGGCTATGATGCTCAGATATTCTTTCAATATGCCGCAGGAAGCAGACGAGATTGAAGCGGCTGTTGATGCTGTTCTTAATGACGGCTATCGCACAGTAGATATTGCAGGTAACGATGAAAATGTTAAGAAGGTTACTTGCAGTGAAATGGGCGACCTTGTTTGTGCAAAGATTGCTCTTTGATTTGAAGGGAATGATACTCTATAATGTTGCAGCTTGAAAATGTTTACCAGGCGGCTTTTGCCTTAAAGGATATTATCAGAAACACAGAGTTAATTCGTGCACCTAAAATTAACCCCGATGTTGACCTCTACATAAAGCCCGAAAATTTACAGGTAACGGGTTCGTTTAAGGTTCGTGGTGCCGCATATAAAATTTCCCGTCTTACAGACGAGGAAAAGGCAAAGGGTGTTATCGCTTGCTCCGCAGGAAATCACGCACAGGGCGTGGCACTTGCGGCGGCAAGAAACAATATCAGCTCGATTATCTGCTTGCCCGATGCCGCTCCTATTTCAAAGATAGAGGCTACACGAGCATACGGTGCTCAGATTGAGCTTGTAAACGGTGTTTATGACGATGCTTATCAGCGTGCTTTGGAGCTCAAGGAGGAGAGAGGCTTAACCTTTATTCACCCCTTTGACGATGACAGCGTGATTGCAGGTCAGGGCACAATCGGTATTGAAATTCTCAATGAATTTCCCGATGTTGAAGCAATCGTTGTTCCCGTAGGCGGCGGCGGACTTATTTCGGGTGTTGCTTATGCAGTTAAAACACTTCGTCCCGACGTTAAGGTTTACGGTGTTCAGGCGGCAGGTGCTCCGTCGATGGTTAAATCCGTTTCCGACGGTAAAATTCTTACTCTCGACAGCGTAAAGACTATTGCCGACGGTATCGCTGTAAAGCAGCCGGGTGAAACAACATTTGAAATTTGCAGCAAGTATGTTGATGAAATAGTTACCGTTACAGATGACGAAACAGCTACCGCAATCCTCACACTTATGGAAAACCAAAAGCTTGTTGCCGAGGGTGCAGGTGCAGTTTCCGTTGCGGCGGTAATGTTCAATAAAGTGCCTGTTAAGGGCAAAAAGACAGTTTGTGTCGTTTCGGGCGGTAATATTGATGTTACGATTCTGTCAAGAGTTATAGATCGTGGCTTGCTTAAGTCGGGCAGACTTTGTAAGCTTTCCATTGAACTTACGGATAAGCCGGGTCAGCTTAGAGATGTGTCTTCGATTATCGCAAAGTACGGTGCAAATGTTGTTTCCGTAAACTATGAGCATGCAGGAAAGGGTTCGGATGTGAACAACTGTATTCTCAGAATTGAGCTTGAAACAAGGAACACGGCTCATATAAAGGAAGTTCGTGAGGGATTAACCGCACACGGATTTAAATTAATATAAACTGTTGTAACGTAAAAAAAGTAAGCTTGTTCCGTGGTAGAACCATTTCAAAAGGCTCACTGCTTTCAAGCATAATTTTAGACGAAGGCTGACAATCAAATGTCATCACTATTAGAACAAAGATTAAATGAAAAAAACGCATTTAAGTTTTGCTCAAGCTTTTTCAAAAGCTTGCGGATTCCAAAGGCAGAGCCTTTGGTGGGTTTTAAGGGCAACGCCCTTAACGGTATATTACTCCCTCAAAATGCCGTATAACGGCATTTTGCCTAACCCGCATAGCAGTTAATTCTAAGGTAATGATATTTTTCACTATGCTGTACAAAGGACAGTATGCTTCACCATCGTCTGAAATGAAACGGTTACAACACCCTATTCAACAAGCACAACAAGCTAATGTAATAAGTTAATAATATTAAGTTATAATAGGTTAAAAGCTAAAAAAATAAAAATCTAAGCACAAAAGTGTTTAGCATAAATTGTGAAAGAGGCGTCAAATATGGCAGAAATTATTTACACAAAAAATGCTCCCGATGCTATCGGCCCTTACTCACAGGCAATTAAGACGGGTTCTCTCGTCTTTACCTCGGGTCAGATTGCAATTAACCCCGCAACAGGCAATGTTGAGGCTGTAACGATTGAAGAGCAGACAGAACAGGTCTGCAAGAATCTCAGTGCCGTCCTCGCAGAGGCAGGTACATCTCTTGACAAGGTCGTCAAGACAGTTTGCTTCCTTGCCGATATGGGCGATTTCGCAAAGTTCAACGAGGTCTACGGCAAGTATTTTACATCTAAGCCTGCACGCTCCTGCGTGGCAGTAAAAACTCTTCCGAAGAATGTTTTGGTAGAGGTTGAAGCTATTGCCGAGGCTTAATATTTAATACAGCTTAATTTTTTATTAAGGATACAACCAAAGAAAGGAAATTCCCAAAACGGGGTGGAATATACTATGAAGTTAAACGGTTCACAGATAGTTGCAAACGTTTTGATTGAGAATGAGGTAGATACTGTTTTCGGTTATCCGGGCGGTACTGTGCTCAATATTTACGATGCACTCTATGAATATCAGGATAAAATCAAGCATTACATCACAGCACACGAGCAGGGTGCTTCTCACGCAGCAGACGGCTACGCTCGTGCAACAGGCAAAACGGGCGTTGTAATCGCTACAAGCGGCCCGGGTGCGACAAACCTTGTTACAGGTATTGCAACAGCTTATATGGACAGTGTTCCTATGGTTGCAATCACAGGTAATGTTGCGAATCCGCTTATCGGTCGTGACAGCTTCCAGGAGGTTTACATTGCAGGTATCACAATGCCAATTACAAAGCATAACTTTGTAGTTCGCAGAGTTGAGGATTTGGCAGATACTCTCCGCAAAGCTTTCCTCATTGCAAACAGCGGCAGACCCGGCCCTGTTCTTGTAGATATTACAAAGGACGTTACGGCGGCTGTTACCGATTATGAGCCTGCTCCCAAGCAGGTTGCCGAAAAGAAAGCTACCTTTGATGGTGACATTGATAAGGTTGCCGAGGTTATCAACAACGCTAAGAAGCCTGTAATTATGTTCGGCGGCGGCGTTAAGTACGCAAACGCAGGTGAGCTTGTAAAGAAGATTATTGCTAAGGCTAACATTCCTGCGGCTCACACAATTATGGCGGCAGGTGTTCTCCGCTACGATATGCCCGAGAACCTCGGTATTCTCGGAATGCACGGCTCTGTTGTAGCTAACAAGACAGTTGACAACGCAGATGTTGTTATTGCTGTTGCTACACGTTTCTCCGACAGAGTTGCACTTAACCCGAGCAAATTTGCAAGAAAAGCTACAATTATTCATATAGATATCGACCAGAGCGAGATTGACAAGAATGTAAGCTCCGATTACAGCTTAATCGGCGATGCTCAGACGATTCTTGCTAAGCTTGAAGAATTGATTGAAGAGAAGAAGCACAGTGAGTGGTTCGAGGAAATCAATCAGTACAAGAGAGGTATTCCTGCTTCAATCGGCGGTGACAAAATGCACCCGAAGGAGATTATGGATAGCCTCAGCGAAACAGCAGGCGAGGACGGCATTTTTGTAACAGACGTAGGTCAGCATCAGATGTGGGCGGCTCAGTATCTCCACCATGTAAAGGCTGAGAAGTTCCTCACAAGCGGAGGCTTGGGTACAATGGGTTACGGCTACGGTGCGGCTATCGGTGCACAAATCGGCACAGGCAACAAGCATGTATTCCACATCACAGGTGACGGCTCATTCCACATGAATATGAACGAAGCCTGCACTGCTGTAAGCTATAACCTTCCTGTTATTACCGTTATCGTAAATAATGAGGTTCTTGGTATGGTAAGACAGTGGCAGACTACATTCTACGGAAGAAGATATGCCGCAAGCGAGCCTGAGCGTAAAACAAATTATGCAAAGGTTGCAGAGGGCTTCGGTGCAAGAGGCTATAAATGTACAACAGCCGAGGAATTTAAGACTGCTCTTGAAGATGCCATGAAGCACGAAGGTCCGGCATGGATTGAATGTGTGGTTGACAGAGAAGAGAGAGTTCTCCCGATGATTCCGGGCGGCGGCTGTGTTGACGATATCATTTATGAATAATAGGGGGTACGCAGAATGAATAAGAAATATATCAGTGTTCTTGTTGACAACCAAGAGGGCGTACTCGCAAGATTGTCCTCCTTGTTTTGTCAGAGAGGCTTCAATATTGACAGCCTTACAGTTTCCGCTACAAACGACGAAACAGTTTCAAGAATAACAATTACAACAAGCGGTGACGAGGAAGAAATCAAGCAGATTATCAATCAGACAAAGAAGCTCCATGAGTACAAGGGTATTTTTGAGATTGATCCGCACAACAGCCTTATCCGTGAGCTTTTGCTCATAAAGATTGCTTGTGACGAAACAAACAGAAGCGGTCTTTTGGAGCTTGCTACAATTTACAAGGCAAAGATTATAGATATTTCCCTTGGCACTATCGTATTTGAGCTTACAGGAAAGCCTGCTAAGATTGATTCCTACATAGAAAATCTCAGCTCTTACAATATCATCGAGATGTGCCGTACAGGTGCAACAGCACTTCAGCGTGGCGACGTTAAGATGACAGAGTGATTTTAGCTTGTAAAATTGTGTTGTGACACAATGATAACGGAGTGTCCTTTGCGGCACTCCGATTTTGTAAAAAGGAGTGTTTAACATGAACTTAAGAAGTGAAAATGTTACAAAAGGTGTAGAACGTGCTCCGAACAGAAGCCTTTTCTATGCAATGGGTTATACAAAGGAAGAGCTTGAACGTCCGTTAATCGGTATTGTTTCCGCACACAGCGAGATTGTACCGGGTCATTTGCACCTCGATAAAATTACAGAGGCTGTAAAGGCAGGTGTCAGACTTGCAGGCGGTACTCCGATTATGGTTCCGTCAATCGGCGTTTGTGACGGTATTGCAATGGGTCACATCGGAATGAAGTATTCTCTTGCATCCCGTGAGCTTATCGCAGACTCCGTTGAAACAATGGCTACTGCACATCAGTTTGACGGTCTTGTGCTCGTTCCGAACTGCGATAAAATCGTACCGGGCATGGTTATGGCGGCTGTAAGAATGAATATTCCTGCAGTTGTTTGCAGTGGCGGTCCGATGCTTGCAGGCTCTTTTGACGGCGAAGAAATTTCACTTTCAAAGATGTTCGAGGCAGTAGGCTCTTATAAGGCAGGTATCATTGACGAATGTAAGCTTACAGAGTGTGAGCAGGGTGCTTGCCCGGGATGTGGCTCTTGTGCAGGTATGTACACGGCAAACAGCATGAACTGCCTTTGCGAATCGCTCGGTATTGCACTTCCCGGCAACGGTACAATTCCTGCTGTTTATTCGGGCAGAACTGCTCTTGCTAAGCATGCAGGTATGGCTATTATGGAGCTTGTTAATCGTGATATCAAGGCTCGTGATATCATCAACGAAAAGTCAATCCGCAACGCTCTTGCTTGCGATATGGCTCTCGGCTGTTCTTCCAACAGCGTTCTTCACTTGCTTGCCATCGCAAATGAAGCAGGTGTTAATCTTGATTTGAGCATTTTCAACGAGATGAGCGAAAAGGTTCCGAACCTCTGCCACCTCGCACCTGCAGGCCCGACACACATGCAGGACCTCAACAAAGCAGGCGGTGTTCCTGCTGTTCAGGCTGAGCTTGCAAAGAAGGGTCTTATTGATACAACCCTTATCACTGCAACAGGTAAGACGGTCGGCGAGAATATCGAGGGTGCTTACGTTAAGGATACAAATTCTATCAGAACTATCGACAATCCATACAGCCAGACAGGCGGTATTCAGATTTTGTGGGGTAACCTTGCAAAGGACGGCTGTGTGGTTAAGCGTAGTGCCGTTGCTCCCGAAATGCTCTGCCATAAGGGACCTGCAAGAGTTTTCAACAGCGAGGACGAGGCTATTGAGGCTATATACAATTCAAAGATCGTTGACGGTGATGTTGTTGTTATCCGATACGAAGGTCCTAAGGGCGGCCCGGGTATGAGAGAAATGCTCAATCCGACAAGTGCTTTGGCAGGTATGAAGCTTGATAAGACAGTTGCTCTTATTACAGACGGTCGTTTCTCAGGTGCAAGCCGTGGTGCATCAATCGGTCATGTTGCTCCCGAAGCTGCTGACGGCGGCGTAATCGGTCTTGTTGAAGAGGGCGATATCATCAGCATTGATATCCCGAATGCTTCAATCAACCTTGAGGTTTCCGATGAAGAGCTTGCTAAGCGTAGAGAAAACTACGTTGCACCGAAGCCGAACATCACAAACGGCTGGCTCGGAAGATATTCAAAGCTTGTAAGCACCGCCGCAAAGGGTGCAGTTATGAAGTCTTACGATGAGCTTTAATTTAAATATTTAATATTATAATCTGCTGTAATGAGCGTGCTTGTTACGGCAGATTTTTTTCGTAAAAATTGATTAGCTGAAAATCAAGTACATACGGAAAGAGCGTCAAAAAATACAGTTTTTTAATAGATTCACAAAGGAAAAATCAAAATACAACAAAGCAGTACAAAAAATCATTTTAAATTTAACTGCATATAAAATAGTATTTCAATAAAATTTAAATTATATTTATTATAATTATTTAATACCATATTGATTTCTACAAAATAATATGTTATAATTTCAACACATAGTTAATGATATGTATATCTTAAATATGTATTGTTTCCTATGCAAATATGTGACGCACTTTACACAGAGTATCATATTCTGTGTAGGGTGTGCATAATTTTTATGTAAGATATCACTCACCGAGATGTATTTTGGTGGGTGTTTTTTATTTGTTAAGATTTGACAAAATCTTGAAAGAGTGTGTGATAATATAAAAATCGCAAGGTTAATATGCTTTTGCGGAAAATAATACAATATTTAGTATTATGTCGGAAAGGAGATCACAATTATTCTGAATTAGAAAAAACTTGTTAATTCCTCAAAAAAGGTTGATTTTTGTATCGTTAAAGGGTATAATTAAAGAAAAAGTGGGAAAGGGTGGAGAAAGGTGTCAAATTGTGGGGCAAAGTGTTCCGTAGTGTGCCTTTTGCAAGTTGTGTTATGACAAATTACCTAACAGGTTCTTATCAACATAATATTGATTCAAAGGGTCGCCTTACTGTACCCGTAAAGCTAAGAGAACAGCTTGGTGACGGATTTTATTTGACTAAAGGCTTAGACGGCTGTATTTTTGTTTATCCCGAAAAAGAATGGGAGGCTTTCCTGGAGGATTTGTCAAACAGACCTATTTCTCAGGCAGGCGTGCAGCGTCACTTCATCGCAAATTCCTCCTTTGTGGAAACAGACAGCATGGGTAGAATTCTTATACCGAAGAACCTCAGAGATTTTGCTTGTCTTGAAAAGGACACGATGTTTCTCGGTGTAGGCAAGCGAGCAGAGATTTGGTCAACCGAAAAGCTGGAGGAATTTACTGCGAGCCAAACTCAGGACAGTATTCTTGCGGCTATGTCATCAAGCCTTTTATAAGGTGATAATATGGAGTTTGTACATAAGTCGGTTTTGCTTAACGAGTCGATTGACGGATTGAACATTAAACCCGACGGCATATATGTTGACGGCACGGCAGGCGGCGGCGGTCATTCTTATCATATCGCAAGCAGACTTAACGGCGGCAGGCTTATTGCCATAGATCAAGATCCTGATGCGATTGCGGCGGCAACAGAGCGTTTATCCTGCTTTGATAACGTGACGATTGTTCGTTCAAATTTCAGCAAAATTAAAGAAGTTCTGATGTCACTTGAGATTCAAAGGGTTGACGGTGTTCTGCTCGATATCGGTGTTTCATCATGGCAGCTCGATGCTCCGCAAAGGGGCTTTTCTTATCATTACGAAGCACCGCTCGACATGCGTATGAGCCAAGAGGGCACGAGTGCTTATGATATAGTAAACGGCTATGAGCCGAGCGAGCTTATGAAAATTCTTTCAATCTACGGCGAAGAGAAATTTGCCCGAAATATTGTAAGAGATATAGTTCGAGCAAGAGAAAGCAAGCCGATAGAAACTACAACCGAACTTGCGGATATCATAAGGGAGGCATATCCCGCCAAAGCAAGGCAAAAGGGACATCCTGCGAGAAAAACCTTTCAAGCTTTGAGAATTGCCGTAAACGGTGAGCTGGACAGATTAAGAGAGGGCTTGCAGAATTCCTTTGATGTTTTAAATACAGACGGAAGGCTTGCTGTTATTACGTTCCATTCCTTAGAGGACAGGATAGTGAAGAAAACCATGGCGGATTGGTGTGTAGGCTGTACTTGCCCGAAGGATTTTCCCATTTGCGTATGCGGAAATAAGCCGAAGGCGGAGCTTGTGAACAGAAAGCCGATTGAACCGAGCGAAGAGGAGATTGCAGACAACAACAGGGCGAGAAGTGCCAAGCTGAGAGTTTGCAAAAAGCTGTAATTTGCTGTCGAAAACAGTGTTTATTTTGGGGATATACATATATTGGTAACAATTTCGTCATTCTGACTATTATTTTTGTAAACTTTTCGGATAGTTTGTCACAAAATAGTATTTGGAAAAGTTACGATTTTGTAGTATAATGTTATAGTAAGATTGGTTGAGTATTTCTAAAAAATATTCTTCCGCTTACTTATGCTAATTGATATTTATAAATCGGTCTTTTTGTTTAAAGATTTTGATTTGACAGTATTTGGGGTGTTGTGATGCCTTACAGTGAAAGAAACGTAGCGTATGACCTCTCTCTGTTTGATGAAGAGCAGGCAGAGGAAGAAGCAGTTGTTAAGTCACAAGAGAATAAAGTTGTTGATTTCCACGAAGAGCGTAAGAAACGTGCTAAGCCGAGAATTAAGCCGTTGACAGCTTTTTTGGGTACTGCGGTTTCCGCTTTGGTAATACTTGCCGTTGCCGCAATTATCCACGGACAAGCCGAGCTTACCGAGCTTAATCAGGAGATTAACAATGCCGAAACACAGCTTACGGAGTTGCAAAGCTACTACACTCAGCTTGAAATGAAGGTTGATAATAAGCTAAGTCCTTCAGTTGTTGAGGATTATGCAAAAAATGTTTTGGGCATGGAGAAAACGGAGAGCTATCAAAAGGAGTTTATCAGCCTTTCCGAGGGTGACAAGGCGGTTGTCATTCAAGAGGAGGATCAAGGTATTCTTGATAAATTGCTTGATGCTTTCAGCAGTATCTGGAGTGACGGAGAATAACTTTTCTCAATTAAATATTTAAATATTCATATTTTGAGGTTTTGCGGTATATATATTAGATAAGTTGA
>JBGVDU010000292.1:0-1230 GCA_045119555.1 Acutalibacteraceae bacterium
CTGTGACGTTGCCGATATTCTGCGTGAAGCGTTGGATAACGGAATTATCGTGATGGGCGGCGGCGGAGATTATCCGCGTAATGTTATGTGCTCGCCGCTTTCGGGCGTTGAAAAGGACGAGTATTTTGATGTTGCTCCTTATGCAAGGGCGGCCGGTGAATACCTGCTTTCTTTTATTGATGCGAAGAAAATGCCGAGAAAGTTAAAGGTTGCTTTTTCAAACAGTGAAAAAAATCTGCCGCATGCCACATACCGTGATTTAGGCTTTGCCGCAAGAAAAGACGGTAAGTTTGACGTTTACAGTGCAGGCGGTTTGGGTAATAATCCGAAATTCGGCGTTAAGGTTGCAGAAGCTGTTGAGCCGAATAAAATTCTTTATTATATCAAGGCAATGTGGCTTACGTTTATTGAAAACGGAAATTATGAGAGCAGAGCAAAGGCTCGCACCAGATATATGCAGGAATCTCTCGGCGGAGCGGAGGAGTACAGCAGGGTTTATAACGCTAATCTGCAAAAGGTATTTAACAGCGGTGAGGATTTGACAATAAACATCGCTCCGACTGAGCTTACAAAACAGGGTGACGGTACGGCTGTAAATGATAAAAGAGTAATGGAGCAGAAGCAAAACGGACTTTATACGGTTGTTTGGCACCCAATCGGCGGCAAGCCAAGCCCTAAGGATATTTGTCGTCTTTATGATGTTATTTCGGATATGGACGATGTTGAAATAAGACTTGCTCCCGATGAAACGGCTTATATTGTAAATCTTACCGCCGTTGAGGCTGAAAAGGTGCTTGCCGTGACGGCTGACAGTGCGAGAAATGAATTTGAAATGTCCGTAAGTTGTATAGGTGCGGGTATTTGTCAGGTTGGTTTGAGAGATTCTCAGGCCTTGCTTGCCGAATGTGTGAAAAGGGTAAGAGAAGCAGATGTTGCCGATGATGCTTTGCCACAGATTCATATTTCGGGTTGCCCGTCCTCGTGCGGCACTCATCAAACAGGAGTAATCGGTTTCCGTGGTGCGTCAAAGGCAATAGATAAAAAGCCGATGTCAACCTTTGTTTTGTACGTTAACGGCTGTGAACAGCAGGGCAAAGAAAAAATGGGTGAGGAGCTAGGCATGATTCTCGAAAGTCAAATTCCCGATTTCCTTATTGAATTAGGCAAAACTGTACAAGCAAGCGGAAAAGATTTTTATACATGGAGAAGTACGACTGAAAACGGTATAGA
>JBGVDU010000293.1:0-7137 GCA_045119555.1 Acutalibacteraceae bacterium
AGAACAGCCAAAAGAATGCCAACCAAGCCTTCGCCTGCAATCATACCCGAGCAGAAAAGAACGCCGTTGTTTACAGCCGATTTTTTCTTTTCGCCGTCCTTCATCTTATTGAAGAAAAGACGAATCAAGCCGCCTGTCATAACGCAGGCATTGAGCTGTACAGGCAAATAAATTCCGATAGCAAACGGCAATACGGGAATACCTAAAATTTCAACAACGACTGCAATGAATACGCCTGTCAGAATCAATCCCCACGGGAGATTTCCTCCCATAATGCCTTCAACAACCATTTTCATCAACGTCGCCTGCGGTGCACACAGCTCCTCTGAGCCGAAGCCCCAAGCACTGTCAAGCAGATAAAGCGTTGCACCGATTGCGAGTGCCGCCGCAATGACGCCGATTAATTCGCCGATTTGCTGTTTTTTCGGAGTAGCACCGAGCAGATATCCTGTTTTCAAATCCTGCGAGGTGTCGCCTGCGATTGACGAAACTATACATATAATAGAGCCGATAGCGATAGCCGCCTGCATACCGTGAGCACCGATATCGCCCGTTAATTTCAGAATTAAGGTAGAAATAAGCAGTGTTGCAATAGCCATTCCCGAAACGGGGTTGTTACTGCTTCCAACAAGACCGACCATTCGAGATGAAACGGTGGAAAAGAAGAAACCGAAAATTACTACAATAATTGCACCCAAAAGTGAAACGGGAATTGCGGGAACAAGCCAAACAGCAAAGGTCAAAAGTAAAATAGCTGTTAAGACTATTTTCATGTTAAGCTCCTGTGCGGTACGGATTGTACTTTTCTTTGAGCTCATCGGAAAAACTTTGAGTGCATCACGAAATGTGCGAATAATAAGCGGAAGAGATTTAATCAGGCTTATAATACCGCCTGCCGCCAAAGCACCTGCACCGATGTAACGAATGTATGTGCTCCATATACCGCTCGCTCCGTTTTCGGCAAAGATTTCGCCGATAGGTGCCGAGCCGGGATAGAGGGTAAGCTCACTGCCGAAAATTACGATAAGGGGAATAAGCACAAGCCAGCTTATCAAGCCTCCTGCAAACATATAAGACGAAATGCGAGGACCGCAGATGTATCCGACGCTCATAACTGCAGGGTAGATTTGAGTGCCTAAAGCACCGGGGTAGGTTTTGGCACTGCCGTGAATCGAAACTTCGCCCGGAACAAGTTTTAAGCCGTCAATAATGAATTTGAAAAATGCGGCAAAGCCCATACCGGCAAATACCGTAGAGGCATTTGCACCGCCCTTTTCGCCTGCAAGCAAAACCTCGGCACACGCTTGCCCCTCGGGATAGGGCAGAACTCCGTGCTCACGAACGATTAGTGCATTACGCAGGGGTACCATGAAAAATACACCGAGCAAGCCGCCGATTAAAGCTATTAAGGTGATTTCAATAAGGCTCGGCTTTTCCGTAACACCCTCACGAGCCCACAAAAATAACGCAGGCAGTGTGAATATTGCACCTGCCGCAAGCGATTCGCCTGCCGAACCGATAGTCTGTACAAGATTGCTTTCCAAAATTGAGTTTTTCCGCATAACCACACGAATAACACCCATCGCAATGACAGCCGCAGGGATTGATGCAGACACTGTCATTCCCACACGCAAGCCTAAATAGGCGTTTGCGGCACCGAATATCACCGCCAATATTATACCCATAATAACCGAGGTTACAGTCAGCTCGGGAGTAATTTTTTCGGCGGAAATATACGGCTTAAATTCTGTCTGTTTGTCCATAATATACTTCCTCTCAAAATACGTTGGATATATTTTCCTGTTTCAACATGAAATATAATGACTTTTGCTTGTATAGTAACATAAGCAGGGGTGGGCGTCAATTAATCAAATAATGGAAATTAGGCTATATTGTTGTATGTAAAATGTTTCCGTAAATATTTTGAAGATGTATATTTTTAATCATTTCTATAAAAATAATAAGTAAAATACCCGAATATTCCGATAGGAACGATTCGGGTATTTTACTGTTTGCAAAGAAAATAAAAAATTGGGTTTGACAAAATTTACATTATTTTTAATTATATTAAGCTATTGTAAAGCCGACAAAACAGGCGAATTTGCCTAAAAAGATTATCTCTTAATTATATTTGCACCTATATAAGTGCAAATAAATTTTAACACGCATATACAATTAAGTCAAGTGTTTTTTGTGAAAAGGTGAATTTTTTATGAATAAAGAATATGAAAAGAAGATAGGGAAAAATATAAAAATACTTCGTGAAAAAGCAAATATGACACAGGAGAATTTATCGGTTCAGATGCAGATAAACGGGTGCGATATCACAAGGAGTGCAATAGCCAAAATCGAGGTGGGGCAAAGGCACATCTATCCCGATGAAATAGTGCTTATCAAAAGGCTGTTGGACGTTGAGTATGAGGATATATTTATTTAGTTTTATATACAGAAAAAAGGCAGGGTTATACCTGCCTTTTAATAAATTTTATTCCTTGCTCTTTTCGGCTCTTGCCTTGATAATCTCTTCAAGCTGTCCCTTTGTGAATCTGTGATTCTTGTTGCAGAAATGACAGTTTGCAACTGCGTAACCCTTTTCGTCTGCAAGGGAACGAATCTCATCATCTGTAAGCTTTATTATAGCATTGATTACTCTTTCTCTGCTGCAGCCGCAAACATAGTCAATAGGCTGTTCGTCAAGAACCTCAACCTCAAAGCCCTCAAGTGCCATTTTGCACATATCGAGAATTGAAATACCCTTTGCAAGCATTGTGGTTACAGGCTCAAGCTTGGTGATGTTTGTTTCGATTTTCGTTATTGTATCATCGGTAGCACCCGGCAAAAGCTGAATTAACATACCGCCTGCAAGCAGAACCTCGCCGTCCTCCTTGTTGATAAGAACACCGAGGGAGCAGACTGTCGGAATTTGCTCGCTGACAGCGTAGTATGAAGTGATATCCTCTGCAATTTCGCCCGAAGCAAGCTGGCATACACCCATGTATGGCTCGCCTGTGCCGTAATCTCTCATTACGTTGATTACGCCGTCCTTGCCGACAGCCGCACCGACATTAATTTTACCGTTTGGGTAGTATTCCGTTTCGGTCTGAGGGTTTTCAACGTAGCCTCGACAGTTACCCTTGCTGTCCGCAACAGCCACGACAGCACCAAGAGGGCCGTTACCGTTAACTCGGAGTGTGATTGCGGCATTGCTTTGCTTGAGCATTGCACCCATCATTGAAGATGCTGTGAGAAGTCTGCCGAGTGCGGCGGAAGCAACACTCGAGGTGTGGTGAAGCTTTTTGCCCATGTGTGCAATGTTCGTTGTATCTGCGGCAATAGCCAAAACAGCACCGTCGGAGGTAATGCAGCGAATTAATTTGTCCTGATGTGCGGGAGCATTTTCGTCTGCGTAAATCTCCTGTGAGTTATTATGTGTATTTTCGTTTTCCATATAATCAATTTTCCTTTCGGTTGGTTAAAATTCGCCCTTGTTAGCGGCATCATACCTTTTTTTGGCGACAAAGGTTGCCCGCTGAGCTTGGGTATTCGGCGAATCAAAGGTCATGTCACCGTAAATTCCCAAAATATCAAAGCCGCTTGTGTCAAGCATTTCGCTCAGCTCGTCAAGGGGATAAGCAAATTCCTTAAAGCTTTCACTGCTTTTATAGAATATTTTACCCTCGGGAATGAAAAAGTCAAGGTCTATTTTTACACTGCTGTCGCTTGGTTCATAGGTATTTTGCCAAACGCAGTAAACATCTTCCGTGTCGTAAACAAAGGTGTTGTTGCCTAAAATCTCCTTATGCTTGTAAAGAGTGTTTACGTCAAAAACAAACAAACCGTCCTTTTCCATAAAGAGCGAAACCTTGTCAAATGCCTTTTGAACTTGGCCTTTGCCCTGCAAATGATTGATGCTGTCGAGCGTACAGACACAAGTGTTTATCGTCCCGAAAAGGTCAAGCGTCTGCATTTTTTGGCAGAGAAAAAGAATGTCAAGCTCTTCGTCACTTGCTTTCTGTTTAGCCTCGGCGAGCATTTCAAATGAGGAATCGACACCGTAGATGTCAATCCCACGCTTTTTTAATTCAACCGTAAGAGTACCCGTGCCGCATGCCAAATCAAGCGTGTAGCCGGTTGTGTGGTTAAATTTTTTGAAAATCTCGCAAAGATAATCTGCCTTGGCTTTGTAGTCAACATTCAGTGTGAGCCCGTCGTAAAACTCGGCAAATACACCGTAAGCCATTAATTATTTCAGACCCTTCTTTTTCAATCTTTCAAATACAAGTGCGTAGCCCTCACAGCTGTTGTAATTAAGCGAACGGTTTACACGGCTGATAGTAGCAGTGGAGGCACCTGTTTCGCCGACAATTTTACTGTACACGATTTTTTCGTTGAGCATTTTTGCTACCATAAGTCTTTGTGACATAGCTTTAAGCTCGGGAATTGTGCACAAATCCTCAAAAAACCTGCGGCAGTCATCGACTGTTTCAAGTGTAGTGATGGCCTCAAACAAATAGTTTATGCTTTCTTCATTTAAATTAGCGTTCATAAAGATTCTCCTATTTTTAAAAATTGTAGTGATAGATAAATTTGTTCGATAACATTTTCAAAAGCAATGTACTTGACAATTTACGGAATTTTATACCAAACACCGTTTATCGAACAGGCTTAATATTAAATTTAATAGCGGAGAATATATTTCCTTTTACCATACATTAACGCATTAAATTTTAATACAATAAAATTTTACCATAAATCAAAACAAATGTAAAGGGATTTTTATTAATAGTATTGTCAATTAATATAATTTATTGTATTTTTTACAGCTTTTCAGCGGATAAATTGAGGTTTTATGCCAAATAAAAACAAAAGAGCCACACAAATAGTGCGACCCTTCTGTTTGTTTATTGCAATTATAGTAAGAGGTTAAATTACTTAACGCTGTAAAGCATCTGACCGTAGGAAGCATAAGGCCAAGCTTTTGCGTCCATGGACATTTCCATTTCGTCAGCTACTACACGAGCTTCCTGCATAGCAGGGAAGATCTCATCAGCGTAATAGTTAGCAAGCTCCTGAACATCTGTGATATCAGAAATCTTGAGCAAGAGGGAATCGAGGTTATCAATTCTCTTTGAGAAGCAAAGCTGAAGCTTGGAAAGCTTTGTTGCAAGCTCAACCTCGAGCTCAGCTGTAATATCAGCGGAGAGAGCCTTCTTGGCACTTGCTGTATCTACAAGGTCCTTAACATACTTTGAAACAGCAGGAATGATATCCTTCTTAGCCATATCAAGCATAGTAAGAGCCTCGATGTTGATAATCTTGGAGTAGTTCTCGAGCAAAATCTCGTAACGAGCGTGAAGCTCACCCTCGGAGTAAATCTTGTGCTTCTGGAAAAGCTCAACATTCTTCTTGTCAATGTAATGAGCAATAGCGGCAGGAGTAGTACGGAGGTTATAAAGACCTCTTCTCTCAGCCTCTTCAACCCACTCTTCAGCGTAGTTGTTGCCGTTGAATACGATTCTCTTGTGCTCGTTATATGTTCTCTTGATAAGCTCAAAAACAGCTGCATCGAAATCCTCAGCCTTTTCAAGCTCATCGGCAAACTGACCGAGCTCTTCTGCTACCATTGTGTTGAGCATGATGTTCGGGCAGGAAATGTTCTCGCTTGAACCGAGCATACGGAACTCGAACTTGTTGCCTGTGAATGCAAATGGGGAAGTACGGTTACGGTCTGTTGTATCCTTCTTGAAGTCTGCGAGAACTTCAACGCCCATCTGCATCTTCTGCTCAGCCTCGGCATTGTAATCCTTGCCTGCAACGAATGCTTCGAGAATAGCCTCGAGATCATCGCCGAGGAACATGGAAACAATTGCCGGAGGTGCCTCGTTAGCACCCAATCTGTGGTCATTGCCTGCTGAAGCAACGGAAATTCTGAGCAAATCCTGATATTCGTCAACAGCCTTGATTACTGCAACGAGGAAGAGGAGGAACTGATGATCGTTGAACGGGTCCTTGCCCGGGTCAAGAAGGTTCTTGCCTGTGTTTGTGCTGATAGACCAGTTGTTGTGCTTACCGCTTCCGTTTACGCCGGCGAACGGCTTTTCGTGGAGCAAGCATTCCATACCGTGACGGTTAGCAACTCTCTTCATCATTTCCATTGTCAGCTGATTGTGGTCTGTTGCAAGGTTTGTTGTTGTGAAGATAGGAGCAAGCTCGTGCTGAGCCGGAGCAACTTCGTTGTGCTTTGTCTTAGCGTAAATGCCAAGCTTCCAAAGTTCTTCGTCAAGATCCTTCATAAATGAAGAAACCTTATCCTTAATCTTACCGAAATAATGGTCCTCAAGCTCCTGACCCTTAGGTGCTCTTGCACCGAAAAGTGTTCTGCCTGTGTATGTCAAGTCCTTTCTGGAATCGAACATCTTCTTGTCGATGAGGAAGTATTCCTGCTCAGGACCTACTGTTGTGATAACTCTTGTTGTTTCTTTGTCGCCGAAGAGCTTAAGAACTCTTACAGCCTCGTTGCTGATTGCTTCCATAGAACGGAGCAACGGAGTTTTCTTGTCGAGAACCTCGCCTGTGTAAGAACAGAAAGCAGTAGGAATGCAAAGTGTGCCGTCCTTAATGAAAGCGTATGATGTAGGATCCCATGTTGTATAACCACGAGCCTCGAATGTAGCACGGATACCGCCGGACGGGAAGCTGGAAGCATCAGGTTCACCCTTGATAAGCTCCTTGCCGCTGAATTCCATGATAACAGTGCCGTCGTCTGTCGGATTGATAAAGCTGTCATGCTTCTCAGCAGTAACGCCTGTCATTGGCTGGAACCAGTGTGTGTAGTGTGTGCAGCCGTTTTCAACTGCCCAATCTTTCATTGCGTTAGCTACGATGTTAGCAACGTTGATATCAAGCGGCTCGCCGTCTTTAATTGTTTTCTTAAGAGCCTTATATGTTCCCTTAGGAAGTCTTTCCTTCATTGTTGGCTCGTTAAATACAAGACTGCCGAATAACTCAGGTACGTTTGACATAATTATCGTCCTCCAATAAAAATATTTAACCATATTTGATTTTTTTCTAAAACAAAAAAGACGCTGAGGGAGTTTACCCACAGCGTCTTTGCTGATTACAAGTGAAATTATATAC
>JBGVDU010000294.1:0-2515 GCA_045119555.1 Acutalibacteraceae bacterium
TTATCCCCTCTATTAAGTATTTGAAATTATCTCTGCAACTGTTTGATGCGGATTTTTAACACCCTCGAAAATAATTCTTGTGATAAAGTAATAAATCTTTTCGAGATCTTCGTAGCTGAATTTTTCCTTCTTGTACTCAAAGCTGAAATCAAGACCGTTATCAAGTGAACGGTGCATTACAGTGAGATAAAGATTCTGAGCCGCAACACCGTTTGTGTACCAATTTGATTTATAGCGAATATCGGGCATATCGTCCGAACGCATTGAAAGCGGCTGATATGTAAGGCTCATTGTTTCGTAGCTTTGACCCGGAGCGTTCTTGTAATATTTTGAACGCATTGTCATAAATTCGATTGGGTTAAAGTTAGCGTGGCGGAAAACATTAGTCTGGCTTTCACGGATTTTTCTGCAGCCATCGAGGAAGGTTTCGTCCGGATTAACAATAGTTCTGCACGGGAAGAAATGAACTCTTGAACCACCCGAATTTTTCTCAAGCAAGGTTGCACGTCTGGAAACTGTATTCTGAATTGTTACGTCCGGCTGATTGCCGTTTACCTTCTGCAAATATGTGCGAGTTGCCATAAGCAACAAGGTAGCCATAGGTATATCGTATTCTCGGCAGAAATTAACAAGTACATCAGACGGGCTGGGCTCGAGATGGAACTGTGCGATTTCAGCCTCACAGCTCGGAATTGCATTTGTTGCGGCTCTGAGATTAGGATTGTTTCTCTCAATACGCTCACGCTCAAGCTTGTTGTCACCTATTACGTCGTTATAAATCGGCTCGGAGGCTTCAACTACCTCGGTCCAATATTTTCTGTCTCTCTGCAATGCCCTTGAATTATCCTCGTACTTCAAATCCTTTTCAAGTGCTTTAATGTAGGATTCAAGCGGCTTCGGGTAGTCTGTACCGTACTTTTTACTGCAATAAACCTGTATAACATCCTTAAAGAAAAGAACTATTGCCTGAGCGTCCATTGTCATGTGATCAACAAGCAGATAAAGACCCTTAAAGCCGTCGGGCATTGAAATCATAACAATTTTGTTCATTGGGGAATCAAAGCGTTCAAAGGGAACGGCAGTCCATTTCTTCATTTCGTTCTCTGCGTCCTCATATTTCCAATGACCAAACTCAAAGAAGGGAATCTCACGCTCCTCCTTCGGAACTACATACTGCATAACCTGTCCGTCCTCGGTCTGATGAAAACGCAAACGCATACATTCACAATGGTCGTAAGCCTCATAAATACTCTCTTTGAGCACGTCGAAATCTACATCGGTTTCGATTGTAAGGCTTGTACCGATATTAAGAACCTGTTTTTGCGGGCAATACTGCACCGTAAAATAGTGCAGTCGCTGAGATGCTGCGAGTGGATAAAGTTTAACTCCTTCGTACATTGTTCTTTCCTCCGTCAAGTATATTTTTTAATCATATTTTTAACAGCATTTTCATACGCTTCGGTATCCGTGTAGTATGATTCTGCGTGGTCTGCGTTTTTAACGATAAGCAATTCCTTTTCGGAATTACAAGCTTCAAAGTTTTTCTCCGTCATCCACAACGGAACGAAGTCGTCAATCTCACCGTGTATAAACAAAATCGGAACTTTTGTTTTTGCAACTTCGGTTAAGGTGTTTACGTCTTTGTAGCCGTAACCTGCCTTTTTCCTTGTCATCATCTCACTTATGTTCATAACGGGGAATTTCGGAATATGGTAATCACGCTTAAGAACGTGAGAAAATACATCGTAAGCACTTGTAAACGCACAGTCGGCAATTATAGCCTTTACATTCTTAGGCAAATCCAAGCCACTCGTCATAAGCACCGTTGCACCGCCCATTGAATCGCCGTGCAGGAAAATATTTATATCTTCACCGAATGTTTTGATTGCAAATTCTATCCATTTTACGGCATCTTTTCTGTCGAGAACACCGAAGCCTGTGTATTCACCCTCGCTGTCACCATGATTTCTGGCATCAATCATTATCAGATTAAAGCCCTGCTCATTATAAAATTTCGCCATTGCACCGTAGTCGTTAAGACCTCTGCTGGTGTAGCCGTGGAAGCAAATTACACAGTTTTTGTTACTGCCGCATCTTACAACGGTTCCGTGAAGCTTTAAGCCGTCATCGGATTTAATGTAAACGTCCTCTTTCTCCTGTTCCAAAAGCCACGCCTTTCGTTCACGGATAAAGTCAAGATGTTTTTCCCATTCTGTATTGGCGTTGATATTGCTATCAAGAGTAGCGGTAGGTTTTCTCAGAATTGTAAATCTGAAAAAATATCTTGCGATAAAGTAACAGCCGACAAGCGTTCCCACAACCAAAACAGCGGCAATTATTAAAGCTATTATCAATGGTTTCATATCAATTCTCCTTATTAAGCAAGCCGTTCAGCATTATATCCAGCTCGGTATCTAAAATATTTTCAATCTCAGCCTTATCCAAGGTTTTTTTCTCACTTATGATTATCTGAGCAACAAGGAATGAATTAAGCATTATGTACGCTGTAACCTCG
>JBGVDU010000295.1:0-3207 GCA_045119555.1 Acutalibacteraceae bacterium
TGATTACAGATATCTGCTCCACATAAGCGGAATCCACATCACTTACTGCCACATCTCCCGAAACAACCATCGGATAAATAACCGTTACTCCAACTCCGGCAAGAATCAACAACACTACGATTGTGATTATAATACCTACAACCTTTTTCTTCATAAATTTTCCTCCTAAAATTATATTAATTTAAAATTGTCATGGCGGATTGTACTATTTGTACTACTTGTACTGCTACAATTATAATATTGTATTACTCTCTTGTCAAGCAAAAAATAACCGTTTTCTTTGTTTCGGCAAAAACAACCGAAAAAAATAAACTGCCGCATTTATATTTGTATTATATTGGCAACAGCTTAAATAAAAAACGGCTTATTTCCGCTGCTTGCACTCAAAACAGGCTTACTTAGCAATATAACAATTTCAAATTTTGACAATATTTTAAAACTGCAATCGTACAGCCATAAGCAGAAAAGCTTTACCGAAAATTAAAAATCGACTGTACCAAAGCGAATGATACAGTCGATTCCCATTACCCTGCTCCCTGTAAATTTTACGGTGCTTGTCAATTCTATTGCTCAGCCCCCTCTTTATTAATAAATTTTTGATAACTCATAACATTAAATGAATGTGCGTTTTTGTAAACTAACGGGCACATTGTGTATTGAGCGGATATGTACCCCAACAGATATTACGCATAAGCTCTGTCCTCTGTTCTGTTGCAGTGATTCTCTGCTTTTTCTACCTTTGCTGTCAATACGGTGATGTATCTTTCGGAATATACCGTGTTTCTTTCATTTTTTACATACTGAATTGAAACTCCGTCCTTAGCCACAAGAAATTTATCCTTCATAAAGCGTGTTATTGCATTGTATGCCTCGCAGAGATATTTATACTCGCCGAAATGTACTAATGTAACTGTTTTTCCGTCTACCGACAAAATGGGTTGGTAAACCTGATGATAAACATAAAGCATAATAATTCTTCCTCCATTGTAATAAGGTTATAAAGCAATAAATAAACGATCTGATTTTCTCCATATTCATTCTATGACGAAACGAAGAAAAAATTACTCGAAAATAATACTCTCAAAAATAAAATTTGATTAATTTATTTTTGACAAATCTTCCGAACCGAAAAGCCTTATTAAGAATTAATCTCAGCTTAGACATTTTTCAACACAAATAAAAAGCATGCACGCCAATAAATCCTCCCAACAGTTTTGTTAAGAGGATTTATCTCGTTGCCCCTAAAACGATACGAGGGCGTGTTTACTGCCTGTAAAAATCAGTTCTCGTTGCTTTTCATAAAATCTTCGGGACTTACCCATTCTCCGTCCTTTTGCACTGCAACATGAACATGAGCTTCAGACGAGGTTTCACAGGGAATTGCATATACCGTTCCTACAAAATCTCCTGCCGATACAACTTCGCCTTTTTGAACAAGCGTAGTCTTTGCGAGCCCACCATAATATGAACTCACGCTTTCGGAATGTTCTACCACAACTACATAACCGAGCATGTTGTCGTAATATATATCCTTCACTACTCCGCTTCCCATACACCTTACCTTGTCATCAACCTCTGCCGCATAATCAATCGCAGGGTGTGCTCTGTAATCGCCAAGCGTTTCATTATACACAGGGTCCTCCGAATAATCGCAGATTATCTTATTTCCGTTTACCGGAGTAAATGTAAAAACAACCTTTTGGTTACTTTGGCTGCTTTCACTGTTGCTTTCGGCACTGCTGACAGTTGCGTTTACCTGAGCATCCGATTCTACAATGTATGAAGCCTCTGTTGATGTATCGCTATTCTGCGAATCTTGGTCTGTTTCGCTTGCAACCTCTGTTTTAACCTCGGGATTCAGATAAGAGGTTACATTATTGACAGTAGTCCACACCGCCGCTCCTATCGCTACTATACATATAGCAAGAGCCGTCAAAAAACCCTTCGTAAAGGTTTTTCCGCTTGTTTTATTATTATGCCCCGATTCCTCCTCGTATTCGTCCTCAGTGTCTTGCTCTTCATCTTCGTTTTCATCGTCAAAATAATCATTAAAAAAATTCTTGTCCACTGTAACACCTCCGATATTATGTTAAACATCATTAATTTTGATTAAACCGAATTTTTCTCCCAAATATTCGGCTGTTCAACAGATGTTTTTGTAATAGTATTATTGGAATTTTTTCGGAGAATATACAAATTTATTTGCAAAAAGAAAATACCGTACCGACCTAAAGCCGATACGGTATTCCCTGTTTTGGGGTGGTGATATCTAAAACATTTTCGTTGTATTCAATTTTAAAAATCTGCCGATACTTTACCTCATTTACACATTTTATTTCGGTTTACCGATTTCTATTGTTAAAATGCTACAATAGCACAACCAACTATTAAATCAATCAGCAATTCCTTACAGCACCTCATTTGCATCCTTGGGTAAATCTTTTACTATCTGCAAAAAATACATGCCATTATTTGCTTCTGTATCGTTATACTCATAGTTGAGTTCTTCAGCTACCCACATAGCAGTTTCCGTAAATAAAGAACACATAAATTCCACCGACTGCCAAATAGCTTTGACATCTGCTCCGCAATAAGTCTGTAAATACTTTTCCCAATCCTGCACAGACAGCCATTTGTACATATACTTTGCTGACTTACCGACACTGACTGAGAAATTCGTCATTATACCAACTTTCCAAGAAAGCATCTTTTCCAACTGCTTTCTCACAACAAAATTCAACATATCTTGTACATAAGGGATTTCTTCACGCCATAGACCTTTTGCTACGCTATTTAAGCACCA
This sequence comes from Acutalibacteraceae bacterium, assembly GCA_045119555.1. Lineage (GTDB taxonomy): Bacteria > Bacillota > Clostridia > Oscillospirales > Acutalibacteraceae > RUG592. The sequence continues at coordinate 2,804 of JBGVDU010000295.1, forward strand.
CCAAAACTCACTACAAGTACACAGATACTGTTCTAAAGTAGGCTTATGTATCCAATAATTTTTATCAGATGAAGGTAAAATCTCTGGCAAACAATTGTCTTTGTCCAAAAGAACTTTACACAGACTATCGTTCACAATATTCTCCTGTGCATGGCTAATTGTTTCAACATGCAAATCAATTCGATTTCCATCTGCAAACTGCATTAACCAACCGTAAAAGTTTTCTTTATCACTCGGATAATCAGGATGTTCATCTGGATATTGCATATACAAAATTTCTCCAAAACGTTTAATCCAAGCCTTATCCTCAATAAAAGCGATCGTTTCAGTTACTACATAAACTACATCATAATCTTGAAAAATATCTTTCGGTACATTTGGATTTGTTCTAGAACCATTGAGAT
>JBGVDU010000296.1:0-5264 GCA_045119555.1 Acutalibacteraceae bacterium
GAGAGCTTTCTTTTCTTAATAATCCAGTCTTTTATATTAGTATTGCATTGCTGTGTTTAATAATTTTTATCGTTGCATGGGTTGTAACGCTTTCGGTTTACAAAAGGAAAGAAGCATAGTTTTACGATGAATTAATATAAAGAAGTTAAACGCTTACATATTATGGAGGGAGAAAATGAAGGCATTATTATATAAGGATTATAACCCCCTTGAGTGGTACATACTCTTAATTTATTACATACCGACGTTAATAATTTTCGCACTTGGGCTTTTTGGTAAATATTCTCCGCTGTTGGGATTGATAGTATTTCTGCTTCCGGCGGAGTTTGCACTTGGTGTTTCAACGGCGGATTTTAAAGCGAAATGGGATAAATACAGTGAGGTACTGCCTATTTCAAGAGAAAAGAAGATAAATCAAAAGTTTCTGCTAATACTTGCAAATTCTCTGTACAGCTTGTTATTTTTTGAGGTTGGTTTAATAATCGGTAATTTAATTCACGGTGAGCCTGCTTTTAATGTGAATAATGCTGTGGTATTAATAACTTTTTTTGGTATTATTGCCCTATGCGGATTTTGTATGCTTATGATGTTTTTGGTGAATTACGGTGTTTCAATTTTCCTTATGGGATTTAGCGGAGGATTTTTCGGTTCTTTCTGTTCGTATATTTCTGCAGAAGAGTCCTTATTTTTAATTGATACAGCTTGTGAAAACAGTTTTTTCAGCAATTCGGATTTCTGTATTGGTGTTGCAGTTACTTGTACATTGATTTTTGTACTTTCATGGATTGTGACATCTGTATCGTATAAAAGAAAGAATATATAATTTACGGAGGTATATTAAATGTTTGCAAAAAAAGAAATGGAAAATGAAAAGAAGAAGAAGAAAGAGAAAAAGGAAAAAACAGAAAGATTTAAAAAGATTTTTCAACAGGACATGTTTATGGATGGAATACGAATTTGGGTTGATACTCAAACAGGTGTGAATTATCTGTTTACTTGCTGTGGAGAAGCAGGCGGACTTACACCGTTGCTTGACTCTGACGGAAAGCCTATTGTAACACCCAAAATAAAATAATTAAATGTAAATTATTTTGTCAACTACATAAAATGATTACAAAGATACGTTTTTTATCCCCATATTTGCAAAGGCAGTGTGGGGATTTTTTTGTGAAATTCTGCTCTATACCAAACGGTTACATTCTGTTATAATATTTGCAGAAATTGAAAAATCTGTAATATTAAGCTCTGACGATTTTTAAGAATTAAAGTTTTACTCTATTTTTAGTATTAAAGAAAAGAAGAGGTAATTATGGATAACAAAACTATGATGCAGTACTTTGAATGGTACTTGCCTAACAACGGAATGTTTTGGAACAGGTGTGCCGCACAGGCAAAGGCCCTGAAGGAAAACGGAATCAATATGCTTTGGCTACCGCCTGCATATAAGGGGGCAAAGGGAAGCAGAAGTGTTGGTTATGATGTTTACGATACATACGATTTGGGAGAGTTTAACCAAAGAGGAGCAGTCCGCACAAAATACGGAACTAAGGAGCAGTATTTGAAGGCTGTTAAAGCTTTGCAAAAAAACGGCATAGAGGTGTATGCCGATATCGTTTTAAACCACATGATGGGTGCAGATGAGCTTGAAGAGGTTTATGCGGTAGAAAACAACGCCGAAAACCGTGATGAGGAGATAGGCGAGAAGCGTAAGCGTACCTTTTGGACTAAGTTTACTTTTCCTGGAAGAAACGGCAGATATTCATGCTTTAAGTGGAATCACACTCATTTCAGCGGTACGGATTGGGACGAGGGCGAGAAGCAGAGCGGTATTTTTCTTTTCGAGGGAAAGCAGTGGAACAACGAAACAGATGACGAATTTTCAAACTTTGACTACCTTATGGGTGCTGACCTTGATATGGATAATCCAAGAACGGTTAAAGCCGTCACCGACTGGGGAAAATGGTATTTAAGAACAGTAAAAATGGACGGCTTCAGATTGGATGCCGTTAAGCATATCAAATTTGAGTTTTACAGAGATTGGCTAAAAAATCTAAGAGATTATGTAGGCAGAGATTTCTTTGCAGTGGGTGAGTATTGGTCGAGTGAGATTGATAAACTAACGCATTATCTTGATGTTGTGGAAAACAGCATGTCACTCTTTGACGTACCGCTGCATTTCTCATTCCAAGATGCGGCTACATCAAACGGCCACTATGATATGAGAAAGCTTTTGGAAGATACGCTTGTAAAGGTTAGACCGCAAAATTCCGTTACATTTGTAGATAACCACGACACACAGCCCGGACAGTCGCTTTTCTCTTTTATTCCCGAATGGTTTAAGCCGACTGCGTATGCGGTTATTCTTTTGCAAAAAGAGGGCTTGCCGTGCGTGTTTTACGGTGATTATTACGGTATTCCGAATGACAATATTCCGCCCGTGCCGTCACTTAAAAAGCTTATATATATCCGCAAGAAATATGCTTACGGCGAACAGGAGGATTATTTTGACGATGCTTCCGTTGTAGGCTTTGTGCGAACAGGCGATGATGAGCATGAAAATTCTGGACTTGCCGTTCTTATGACTAATGCAGAGTGCGGTTCAAAAAAGATGAAGGTAGGCGAGAGGTTCGCAAATCAGCTTTTCTTTAACGCTATGGACTTAGCGGCAATCCCCGTAACCTTAGACGAAAACGGAGAAGGAGAATTCTACGTTGACGGCGGTTCTGTTTCTGTATGGGTAAACGGCGATGCTTACAGCGATATTTGCTTGAATGTTGAATAATATTATTTTTAATTTGCTGTATAGTGATTTTCATACTTATAAATACATGGCTTTTTTCAAAAAAAGTACAAAAGATACTCCAAATGAATTTGCTTCGTTTGGAGTATCTGATTTTATATATTTAATTAACGAAAAATTCATTAATATGAATTGATAATTTAAAATAGGGATCAGTATAATTGAATATGAAAAAATACAGAGGTGATACGAATGTCTAAGAAGCTGCTATTAATATTCAACCCACATTCGGGTAAATCTCAGATAAAACCTCAACTTTGGAATATTGTGGATATTTTTGTAAAAGGCGGCTACGATGTTACCGTTTATCCGACACAAAAGCGATTTGACGCACACGATGTGATTATAAAAAGAGCAAGTGAGTTTGATACTGTGGTTGTTTGCGGCGGTGACGGTACTCTCAGCGAAGCCATGCAGGGCATGGTGAGTTTACCCGAGGATAAGCGTGTCGTGTTGGGTTATATTCCGGGAGGCTCAACGAATGATTTCGGCTCAAGCTTGGGAATTCCGTTCGATATTCCTCAGGCGGCTCAGTGCATAGTTGACGGTGAACCGATTTTGTGCGACTGTGGTTTGTTTAACGATAAGCCTTTTTTGTACATTTCCGCCTTCGGTGCTTTTACGGACGTGTCTTATGAAACACCTCAAAAATATAAAAATCTGCTCGGTCATGCGGCTTATATTTTGGAGGGGATAAGAAGGGTAAAGAATTACACCTACTATCATTTAAAGGTTGAAAGTGAAGAAGTGAATGTGGAGGATGATTTTATTCTCGGCTTTGTTTCCAACACAAGCTCAATTGCAGGTATGAAAAATCGCTCAGAATATGCTCCGCTTTTGAACGATGGACTGTTTGAGTGTATTTTTATTAAAAATCCCACTGTACCGTCTGATTATCAAAGCTTGCTTACGGCAATGGTAACACAGGATTTCGATTGCCCCGGACTTGTTAAGTTTACCACGAGGAAGGTAACAATAAAATCAAGTGAGCCTATAAAATGGACAACAGACGGCGAAGACGGCGGAGAACACACTGAGGTCACCATAGAGGTTATGCCGAATGCGTACAATATTCTGCTAAGCGACGGGCAAAATGACGCTGTGTAAGCTAATACCAAATACCGATATAACAGCGTATAAATCGAGCGATACAGTGTTTAGTGCGAAGCCGTATTAATCGGATAAAAATAAAGGCGAACGACAGATGAATTCTGCTGTTCGCCTTTTAAATATATGTTGCATTAAGCGTCTGCCGAGCTTTTATTCGGACGGAGCTTATGTTTATCCAAATCGAATTTTTTTGAATATAAATAATAAATAAGCAGACTGCCGCAAAAGCCGATTATGAATCCAACCAAAACATCGCTGGGATAATGAACACCGAGGTACAGTCTGGAGAAAGCAACCAAGGCCGCATATATTACGGTTACTGCGGCGAGCGGCTTGTTTAAAAATCTGCAAAGCACGCCTGCGGCGGCAAAGGAGCACGTTGTATGCCCCGAAGCAAATGAATAGTCGGTCGGCTTGGCGATAAGCGGTATAATATCGCTGTAAGTGTCAAACGGTCTTGCTCTTGCAACAACATTTTTTATTATCACATTGTTTATCAAAAAGCAGAATGCGATTGAAGAAAGCGTTACAATGCCCATCATTCTGGTTTTTTTGAAGCACATAAGTATAAGACTGAGCACAATCCACAGTATTCCCGCATTGACAAGCAGGGAGGAAATTTCCATTATGGGATTGAGAAAATCGACTCTTAAATTTTCCTGTATGAAGAGGAGTATCGCATGGTCGATTTCGTAAATTTTATCAATTATTTGATCCATAGAATCACCGTACTGTAAATATTTGAGTTGCACTCTCGTTGAGGGCTTGAAAATTGGTGTTTGGCATAAAAGAACAGCTTATCCGTTGTGCTGAAACACAAGTCAAGATAAGCCGCTTTTTTACGGAATAATTAAAGCAGAGCTGATTTTCAAAACTCGATGATTACTGAATAGAGCAATCAAGGTAACGTTCAAGCTCCTCTTCATCCTTCTTTTTCTTTTCGTTTACAAGCAAAAATGCTGTAATCGCAGCTGAAACTGCAGCGGCAAATGTAACAATGCCGATAACAATCCCCAATGTACTTTTTTTCATAAACAAAACACCTCCGAATTTTATACCAAACGCCGTTAGCTTAGTGTTTAGTATTATAATGTATGCTAATATGATATCCAATTTTTGTGCAAAAGTCAACACTTACGCAAAAGCTTAAAAAATTTTTAATTATTTTTAGAGTGTTTTTGCAAAAAGAGAATGAATGATGTGAAGTAATGTAAATTCAAGCTGAATAAACAATGCTGTAAGGGTAAAGAATGAAAATTGAACGAATAAATTTGGAAAAAAAGCCTGATTTCAGAAATAATTTTGCTGTTTCCGTGAGTTTGCTCGCAGTCAATGACAAATTTTATTTTAAATC
>JBGVDU010000297.1:0-6889 GCA_045119555.1 Acutalibacteraceae bacterium
ATTCTTTTCCGACATTCTCCTTAAAGCCGAGGCTGAAAAGCGGAATGGTTACGGGGAACTTCTGTTCAATGTATTCTTGTGCGACCTCGTATGGCTCGTCCTCAAAAATATTTTCAATATTATGCTTTTCGCACGGCTTTAACATTCTGTCTGCAACTGAGATAACCTGTTCAACAGTCGCATTACCCGCAACACAAAGCACCATGTTATGAAGATTGTAAAAGCTGTTGTAGCACTCATAAAGCTTTTCCGCAGTTATCTCAGCAATAGATTCAACCGTACCTGCAATGTCGATTCTTACGGGGTGCTTATGATACATACCGATTAATGTATTAAACATAACTCGCCAGTCGGGGCTGTCATCGTACATTTTAATTTCCTGTCCGATAATACCCTGTTCCTTAGCGACTGTTTCGGCTGTAAAGTAAGGTGACTGAACGAAGTCGAGAAGAATCTCCAAGGCTTCCTCAAACTTTTCCGTGCAAGAGAAAAGGTAACAGGTCTTGTCAAAGGATGTGTAAGCGTTTGCGTTTGCACCCGTTGCGGCATATCTTGCAAAAGCATCGCCGTCCTCACTCTCAAAAAGCTTATGCTCCAAATAGTGAGCAATACCGTCGGGAACTGTAATTTCCTCGCCGCCGTCAATCTTAAAACGTGTATTTACCGAGCCGTATTTTGTACCGAAAATTGCATAGGTTGACTTATAACCCTCTTTTGGGTAAACGTATATCGTAAGACCGGAGGGGTGGTTTACAACATAATATTTATCTTTTACAAGACTGCTTTCAATAGTTTTGATATCCATTATTCGCCCTCCTTTACGGTTTCGTCATTGCCTGTTAAAACATAAATTGTATCAAGTGTAAGCTTATTTGCCGCCTCAACAACCTGTTCCTTTGTAACGGCTGAGATAATATCCGCTTCTTCCTGCGGTGTACGCTGTTTGCCCTTGAGAATCTGACCGATATACCACGACTGTGTGCCCGACGAGGTATCCACCGAGCTTAAAAAGCTGTTGGAAATACTCAGCTTGGCACTTTGAATTTCTTCATCTGTGATGTTGCCGTTTTTCATATCCTCAAGCTGTTCCAAAATAGCCGCTTTAGCTTTTTCGATATTATCCTTCTCTACACCGCTTTCGATATACATAATACCCTTGTAGCCGTCATATCTGCAGGCACAGTAATAGCAAAGGCTGAGCTTTTCACGCACGTTCAAGAAAAGCTTTGAATGAGCCGTACCGCCTAAAACAACTCCCATAAGAGTTGTCTGTGCAACCTCTTCATCCGGCTGTGCAACGCCTGCTCTGAAGCCTAAAATAAGCTTTGACTGAACTACATCAAGCTTGTCCGTATGCTCTTTTTTCTTCTCTGCTTTTCTGATAACCTCGGTTTTGTAGGGCTCTGGCTTTCTATCAATTTTAGCAAACTCTGTCTTAAAAAGCTCCTTAACCTCTTCTGTGTCCGAGCTTCCCAAACACATTATTTCAATTCTTGCCGTTTTAATTATATTTTCATAAGCCGCATAAGCGTCCTTCGGAGTAAGAGCCTGCACCTGCTCCTTTGTACCGTATCTTTTAATGCTGTAACGCTCACCCTCGCACATAACCTCAAGCATACGGCTGAAGGCATAAGCACGCTTGTCGTTAAACTCGGCATCAATCGCATCTAAAAGCTGACGCTGCTCCTGTTTAAAATCCTCTTCGTCAAAAGCACCGTCAACAAGCTTCGGCTTAAACAAAACGGAGCATATAAGCTGTGCCATTTCCTTATAAACAGACTTGCCGTCAAGGCTGTATCTGTCATCAATGCCTGCGGCGGAAATCGTAATAGGCTGAACCTCTCCCATTTTACCGCTTCTGCCCGAAAGTGCCGCACCATACATCATATTGAGCTTTCTGCTAAGCTCTAAAAATGACGGATACTCCGCACAGGAACGAGCCAAAATGTTGGGGACGATTGCATTCGCCGCAACATTGTCCTTGTTTAATCCGACAAGCATAGTAACGGCTATTCTGCTTGTCTTAAATCTGTCATCAAAAATCGTATTAAAGTATACGCCGTCTGCAATTTGTACTCTGTTTAGCTTTTCCAGAATAAACACCTCACATAGTTTTTAGTTCTTTATATCAATGGGATTTAACTGTGCAAATCCAAGAAACCCTCAACCGTTGTTTGAAATAACTCCTCCGAAAAGTTGAGCCTAATCATATTATCTCCCTGAACAGCAAAATACGCCGTTGCCCTGTCTGTAACAATCTTAAACAACGCTTCTATTCCGTGCCCCTCGATATCAAACAAATAACCAAACTCAGCCTTAGTATATGCCAAATTGTTGTAATCTGTATCTTTACTCAAAAGACTTATTGCAGTATTTGTAATGTTTTCCTTTAATTCCTTATTCTCAATTTCATTTTTCTCTTTTGGATTACTATTTTGCTTTTTCTTGTTAAAAAAACTCATAGAGAAACCTCCTTGAATCTATACCGTCCGATTTAATAGGTATAATCACCGTACCCATCATCATAATACGAATCGCCATAATAGCTATCGTCATAATATGTATCATCGTATCCGTCGTCGTATGTATAATTGTCGTAAGCATAGCTTTCTTCGACGGCATAGTCATCGTCGTTATAATAAGTGCTTTCGGTAAATAACTCACTCGAGCTCTCTGTATATTCCGAGGATATACAATCGGTGTCGGAATAAATTTCGCTTTCTGTATCTGTATCGGTATCGGAAAAATAAAGCTCACGGTACATCTCCATAGCATTTGTAACCTTAGTCAGATAATTTGACGTTTCGGGGAACGGAATCTCCTCCGCCGTGACATTTTCCTCGGAAATAGTTCCGTTTGCCAGCCATTCGTCAACATTGCCGTAGCCTGCGTTGTACGCACAAATTGCAAGGGAGGTATCGCCCTCGTATTTTTCCAGCAGATAACTCAACAAATAAACACCGTAGTCAATATTCGTTTCGGGGTCGTAAAGCTCGTCACTTTTCAAAATTTCCTCGGGCATAAAATCAGTTCTGTAATTTTGCAGCCAAGTAAAGGTTTCGGGCATAATCTGCATTAAGCCGATAGCACCCGCACCCGATACCGCATCGGGGTCAAAATTACTCTCCGTGCGGATTACTCCGTAAACAAGGCATATATCCACGCCGTACATTTCCGCCGCATCTTCAACGTAGCCCTCGTATTCAAGCGGATACATACTCTCATTCAGCTTCTTAGTCGCATTATTGGCAAGTATCGAAGAAATAACAAGCAACACAACCGGTATAAGGATTGCCAATCCAAGCAAAACCACTACTATTATAAAGGGTATGCGATTTTTATTTTTAGCCTTAGCCATAGTTCATCTCCTATTTATCATATACACTTCTTGCAAAAAAACTCATACAAATGTGTCGATGATTTCATTTACCCTAATTTTAATCTGCTCCAAGGGAAGTGAGCCGTCTATAACGTAATCGGATTTTGAAATATAATAATCATCATTATGCTGAGCGGACATTCTCTTTTTAAGCTGTTCCTCGCTCAAGCCGTCACGCTTTTTAAGTCTTTCCATACGAATATCCATAGGAGCAACAACGCTCACAACGGCATCGCACATTATATCGGAATTGCTCTCGAAAAGCACGGGAGCATCAAAAATAAGCTTGTTTCTGCCGTTATCAATATTTTCACGACAAATTTTCAAAACCTGCAAGAAAATCCACGGATGGGTTATATCGTTCAAAAGGTGAGTATTCTCCTTTGACGAAAACGCTCTTGCGGCTAACTCCTGTCTGTTCAAGGTGCCGTCGTGATTCAAAATATCCTCACCAAAAACACCGCAAACCTGTTTTAAACAACTGCTGTTCGGCATTAAAGCCTGTCGGGCGAGTAAATCGGCATCAATAATCACATAACCCTTTTCCTTAAAAAAAGCTGAAACCGTACTTTTCCCCGAACCTGTCGGGCCTGTCAGACCGATAATTGTGAACTTACGCAAGCTCAATCACCTCAAATCCCGCCGCCCTTATAAGTCTGTTATAAACAGCCATAGCCATTCCCTGCGTTTCGGGACATCTGCCGTAAACGGTTTTTATATCGGTTTCATCTATTGCACGCAAAGCATCAAAAAGTCTGTTAGCCTGTGTGGAATAATCGCCTTTTTTACCGTAGGCAAAGCATTTTACCGACAATTCGTCTATATCCTCGTCGTAACACAAAGCACCTATACAGTCACTCTTATGAGCATTTACATATTCAATATATTTATCATCACTCGACTTTATTAATATAAGCTTCGCCTTCGGTGCATAATGCTTGTACATCATTCCGGGGCTTTCCGCCTTTTGCCCCTCTTTCATCTTATGCAAAACGGCATCGGAAACTTCAACCCTGCCTATTACCTCTTCAAGCTGTTCAAGCGTAATTCCGCCCGGACGAAGAAGCATGGGAGTTTCCGCCGCAACGGTGATAACGGTGGATTCAACACCAACCTCGCACATGCCGCCGTCAAGAATAATCGGAATTTTTCCGTTCATATCGTGCAAAACGTGTGTGGAGGTTGTCGGACTCGGAGCACCCGAGGTATTTGCCGACGGTGCGGCAAGCGGACATTCTGCGGCAGTTATTACAGCCTGTGCCACAGGGTGCTGAGGAAAACGGATTGCAACAGTATCAAGTCCTGCACTCACCTCATCGGGAATAGCTTTACCCTTCGGCATAATAATTGTAAGAGGCCCCGGCCAAAACTTTTCTGCAAGCTTATAAGCCTTTTCGGGAATCTCACGAACAAGATTAAATTTTTCTATCTGCTCAAAGGCTGAAATATGAACAATCAGCGGATTATCCATAGGTCTGCCCTTTGCTGTGAATATCTCCTTTACTGCCTTTCCATTCAAGGCAGTAGCCGCAAGACCGTAAACTGTTTCGGTTGGTATAGCCGCAAGCTCACCGTTTCTTAGAATACGTCCTGTTTTTTCTATATTTTCTTTTGTAGGTAATAAAAGCTCTGTTTTCAATTTATCTGCACCACCAAAAAGTAAGAATCCAAATTACAGTCACTTATTACTACTATAATCCCAAATGATTTAGGAAATAAGTACATATAATGAAGTTATTTTGAATTATCCAAGGCTTTCAAATCCGATTTCTCATATCGGTTATGCCCTTGCAGGCTCTTTTTATATTTCCAACACTTAATAGCCTCTTCCAATGATTTCCCCTTATTGTCTGCGAAGAAATCACGAATATATGTATTGTACTCAAATTGTTTGTCAATAGGGTCTTTTTTAGTTTTCTTTTCCTCTAATATTTTGTAATACGCTTCAATAGCTTCGGCGTATGTTTTGCCGGTATTGCTTTTCAGCCATTTTTGAAAAGCAACATTGAAGGAAAAGCCTTGCCCGATTTTCTCCTTGAAAAAGGCACGGTGCTTCTCGGAGCATACAAAATTAGGCTCTATCGGAGTGCTTTCGCTGATTACACCGACATTCGTTGTCTTTTTAGACTTGGAAGGAACGGCAGAAAGTACCTTGCCTGTATCAAGGAAATAAGCGATTCTTTCTGTAAGCTCTATCTTTCCGCCCGAAACAGGCAAGCGGTTTTCTCTGCAAAATGCGACTAATTCTTCTTTCAAGTAATAATAACTGCGGAACGTCTTGCTGTCAAGCTGTTTATTCAATTCGGGTCTTTGGCTCATTACTTATCTCCTTTTTTAAGCAAATCATCAGTTGTCCATACTCTCTTTAAGCTTATCTGCTCTGTCGGCTGTGATGAGTGGGTCTATCAAATCATCTATTGAACCGTTTAAAATATCCTCTATTTTATAAAGGGTAAGTCCGATTCTGTGGTCTGTTACTCTGCCCTGTGGGTAATTATAAGTTCTTATTCTCTCGTTACGCTCACCTGTGCCAACCTGTGCTTTTCTTTCTGCGGCAATAGCAGACGTCTGCTCCTGTCGCTTTTCGTTAAGCAGACGGGATTTAAGCACCTTCATCGCCTTATCTTTATTTTTATACTGACTTCTCTCGTCCTGACACTCTACAACCGTACCTGTCGGCAAATGTGTAATTCTGATAGCAGACGACGTTTTATTGATATGCTGACCGCCTGCACCGCTGCTTCGGAACGTGTCAATCTTCAAATCAGCAGGGTTAATTTCATACTCAACATCCTCCGCCTCAGGAAGTACGGCTACTGTAACTGTTGAAGTATGAATTCTGCCTTGACTTTCAGTATCGGGAACTCGCTGAACACGGTGAACACCGCTTTCAAACTTCAAACGGGAATATGCACCCTCACCGTTTACCATAAACGAAATTTCCTTATATCCGCCAAGCTCCGTTTCATTGGCATTGAGCAATTCTGTTTTAAAACCTCTCTTTTCCGCATACATAGAGTACATTCTGAAAAGCACTCCGCAGAAAAGCGATGCTTCCTCACCGCCTGCACCTGCACGGATTTCAACAATAACATTTCGTTCGTCATTAGGGTCCTTCGGCAACAGAAGAATTTTAAGCTCCTCGGAGGCTTTCTCAATAATGCCGTTTGCCTCCGCTATTTCCTCGTTGAGCATAGCTCTAAAGTCATCGTCCAAGCCGCCGTCGGCAATCATCTGTTTCGCATCACGCAAGGTTTCCTGTGCCGACTTGTACTCCGCATATTTTTCAACAATCGGTTCAAGCGACTTTAATTCTTTCATTATCTCTTGATACAAATCCGCATCGGCGGCAACCGTTGGGTCATACAGCTTTGTATTAAGTTCGTTGTATCTTTTTTCAAATATATCAAGCTTTTGAAACATTTATTTTTCCTCTTGCTCTTCTTTTCTGATAATTTTTTTAATATTTTTTTCAACCTTTACTCGAGGCACCATAACCTGCCTGCCACA